>NZ_JAYFEQ010000413.1:0-14435 GCF_055795085.1 Phormidium sp. CCY1219
CCTTCAGGCGCTTTACTAATGTAACAACCCCCTTCGGGAATGTCAACCCTTTTTTGAAAAAATTTTGGATTTTTTTTCCGGTTCTGCCCCAAAGCCTTGCACTGTGAGGAATTTAGGAGACAATGAAAAAAGCAGATTTGGCGAAAGGAGGAAAATCGAAGCGTGAATTTTCAGTCAGTGATTGCCACATTGAATCAGTTCTGGGCCGATCGCGGTTGTCTGATTGCCCAGCCCTACGACATCGAGAAGGGCGCAGGCACCATGAACCCCCATACCTTCTTAAGAGCGATCGGACCGGAACCCTGGTCGGTGGGTTATGTGGAGCCTTGTCGCCGCCCCACCGATGGGCGCTATGGCGAAAATCCGAACCGCTACCAACACTACTACCAGTACCAAGTGCTGATTAAACCCTCCCCCAACAACATCCAAGATATTTACTTAGACTCCCTGCGAGCCTTGGGCATTCGTCCCGAAGAACACGACATTCGGTTTGTGGAGGATAACTGGGAGTCTCCCACCTTGGGGGCCTGGGGCGTCGGTTGGGAAGTCTGGCTCGATGGGATGGAAATTACCCAATTTACCTACTTCCAACAATGTGGAGGCATCGATTGCCGTCCGGTTTCCATCGAAATTACCTACGGATTGGAACGCTTAACCATGTACCTCCAGGAAACCGATGCCTTTACGAAAATTCAGTGGACCGATGAGGTCACTTACGGCGACGTCCACCTGCAAGGAGAAATCGAGCAGTGTATCTATAACTTCGAGGCATCGAATCCGGACTTGCTATTTACCTTGTTTGGACTGTACGAGCAAGAGGCGCAACAGCTCATCGATCGCGAAATTGTCTTGCCCACCCTCGATTACGTCCTCAAATGCTCCCATACCTTTAATCTGCTCGATGCCAGAGGGGTCATCTCGGTAACGGAACGCACCCGCTACATCGGCAGAATCCGGAGTTTGGCGCGGCGGGTGGCACACCTGTACCTGGAACAACGGGAAAAACTCGACTTCCCGCTTTTAAACCGCCAAGGGTCGGAACCCTCGGCAGCATAGCCATCTTTCCACCCTACTTTACCCATCATCAAAACCAACCGAGGAGCTTAAATGGAAAATCTGACAACCTTACTCGAACCGATCGCCAGTCAATTTCGCGCCCTGGGAATTCCCCAACCGATTGTCCAATGGGGACATCCGGCAATGATGGGCATTGTCATCTTTGTGATGGGCACCTTTGTCGGATGGGCCGGATGGCGGGGACGAGTTGCCCCAGATAAAGAGGTAGCCATTAAAAATCGCCAAGCGCACCGCAAACTAGCACCCTGGATGTTTTTATTTATCGCCTTAGGCTACACCGGGGGAGTGTTGTCCCTAGTGATGCAAAAGCACCCCATTTTAGAAAGCGGTCATTTTTGGACCGGTTGCGTTTTGCTGGTCTTGCTCACCCTCAATAGCTTGTTGGCTCTCGGTTTCGGCGGCGATCGCCCCAACTTGCGAACCGCTCATGCCTATGTGGGTACCACCGCACTGGGTCTGATGTTTGTCCATGCGGTACTCGGATTAAAATTGGGTCTGTCTTTATAAAGGAATCTTCCCGCGATGACTTCTGCCCCGATCGTCCTGCTTTGCTTAGCCTATATCCTCGGATTGCTCTCCACCGGGTTTTCCTGGGGAGGATATGCACTCCTCGGCGGGGGAGTGGCGATCGCCGCTGCTACTTTGTGGCTGCCACTTCCCACTTCCCTGCGAGTCTTAAAAGCCGGATTAAAACCAGCCATCTGGCTGCTGGCGGGAGTCATCGCTTTGCTGGCCACCTTCTATTTTCACTGGCGATCGCCACAACCCAGCGCCCTCGATATCAGCCGATTTATCCCCTCTCCCGATCGCGAGACGCAAGCGCAAGTGGTGACGGTATTAGGCAAGGTGAACTCTACCCCTCGCCTCACCCGCAGTGAAAAAATTCAATTCTGGCTCACCACCCACCAACTCAACGAACTGGTGGGAAGTTCCGACCCCCTCACAACCCCCACCGCCAAAACCCACTCGGTCACGGGCAAACTATACGTGACGGTACCGTTACTCCAAGGCACCGGACTCTATCCGGGTCAGCGCGTGGAGGTGACCGGGCGACTGTACGAACCTCAACCGCCGGTCAATCCCGGGGGATTCGATTTTAAAGCCTATTTGGCGCGCCACGGCACCTTTGCCGGATTTGCCGGATACAAGGTTAAATGGCCGGCGGGCAATGGCGAGGAATCCTGGGGATTGTGGCAAATCCGGCGTCGCATTCTGCGCGCTCAAATCCGGTGGCTGGGGGTGCCAGAAGGGCCGCTCCTCAGTGCGATGGTGTTGGGCTCCCGAGCGGTAGACCTCTCCTATGAGATTCGCGACTCGTTTATTCAAGTGGGGTTGGCCCATGTGTTGGCGGCGTCGGGATTCCACGTGGCGATCGTGCTGGGCTTGGTGCGGGTACTCACTCGACGGTTTTCGGAACGGATACAATTTGGCAGTGGTACGGTGGTGTTGCTGGTCTATGTGGCGCTGACGGGGGGTTCGGCGTCGGTTTTCCGGGCGGCGATTATGGGATTTGCCGCGTTAGTGGCTCCATTGCTGAACCGCAAGGTTAACCCTTTGCAGTCGTTGTTGTGGTCGGCAACGTTTCTCCTACTATTTAATCCGTTATGGATTTGGGATTTAGGCTTTCAGCTTAGTTTTTTGGCTACCCTGGGTTTATTGGTCACGGTGCCTCCTTTGATTGAGCGATTGGATTGGTTGCCCCCAACGATCGCCTCTTCGTTCGCGGTTCCCCTGGCGGTGGCGGTCTGGGTACTTCCCCTCCAACTCTATACCTTTGGCATTGTCTCTCCTTACAGTATCCCGCTGAATATTGTCCTGGCAATGCCGATCGCAGCCCTTACCATTGTCGGCTTTATCAGCGCGATCGCGGCAGGAATTTGGCCGATCGCCGGCAGCGCCTTGGCATGGCTCCTATATTACCCCCTCCAAGTGACGATCGCTACGGTGGAGTTCGTCAGCGAGTTACCGGGGAATACGGTGGCCACGGGCACCCTGTCGCTGTTGCAAGCGATCGCTCTATATCTATTGATTGGTATGGTGTGGTTGCTACCTTGGTTGCACCGACAGCGACGATGGCTGTTTGTCTTTCTGTTTGCAGTGGCTCTGGTGACGGTGCCGGTTTTGCACGCTCGCGCTACGGTGTTTCAGGTGACGGTCCTGGCAACTCGATCGGATGAACCGGTTTTGGTGATTCAAGACCGGGGACAAGTCATTTTAATGAATAGTGGGGATGATAGTACGGCCCGCTACACTATATTGCCGTTTCTGCGTCAGCAGGGGATAGGTCAAATTGATTGGGCGATCGCCACTCACCCCATCGCTTCGGAAAGCGGTTGGCATCTGATTCTCGATCGCCTCTTTGTGCAAACGTTTTCCAGTCAACCTCTCCCCTTGGATAATCCCAGCGCGCAAGCGCTCTTAAAAAAGTCGATCGCCCAACAAGGTTCTTATCAACCCCTGACCCTCGGCGAAGCGCTCAAACTTGGCTCGATGAAGGTGGAGTTACTTTCTCTTGAACCCCTGGCGGTTGAATTCCACATTCGCGATCGCGTTTGGTTGTTTCTCGGCGATTTCAATCCCTCGGAACAAGAGCGGCTAATTGCCACCCAGCGCTTGCCCGGATCGGATGGGGAGTCGCCTTTACAGGTGCTTTGGTGGTCTGGCGATCGCTTGACTCCTTATTTAATAGAGGCGCTACAACCGGACAGTGCGATCGCTTCTTCTGATGATATTGATTCCCAAACCGCTGACCTTCTGGTTCGCGCTGAGGCTCGAATCTATTCGGTGGCACGGGATGGGGCACTGCTGTGGACCGAGCAAACCGGCTTCCAGAAAATCCTCGATTTGACAGAAAATGATTCTCCTTTGCTCTAACCCTTGCCATCCTCGCGTAGAATGGAGTACAATAGGGAGCGCACCTGGAGAGGTGGCAGAGCGGTTGAATGCGGCAGACTCGAAATCTGTTATGGTGTCACAGCCATCGGGGGTTCGAATCCCCCCCTCTCCGTCTCCGAATTCCTACCAGTTTGAATACCTCGGCTGTGTTGCTTAACATGGCCGAGGTCTTTTGTCAAGGTAACTTTACAAAAGTTCATTACAAAAGTTCATAAAATACAGACGACGGGCAACAGGTAATTGAGGCGCGGCGATCGCAATTCCCTGTTTTGCCCTGGGGGGGGTTTTTGTGAAAAATACTCGGTGAAATGGGGATGACAAGCAATGGCGCGATCGCGACTCTTCACCGATATTCCACCCTGGTTTCCCCTTTTCCATTGCCAATTTATCGGCAAGGGGTGATGGGGATCACTGGCAAAACCGATGGGGATCACTTTCAAGCGGGAATATCCGGGGCATGATTTGATTAGTTCGGTTGGAAAAAATACTCATCCAATCTCTAGAAACGCGACTGAGGAGCTAAACTGACGGATGCTTGACCCAAAATTCCCTTGAAGATATCCGAGCGCATTTCTGGGTGCCACACCAAACCTAAAGAAAATCTAAAATTTTCCAGACTTTGCGATCGCAACCGTTAAAATTTAAGATTACCTCAGAATCACCCATCTACTTTCGCCGATCGCAACCTCCATTCAAATAATATTTCCACGGTTTACCGTCATCAATTTTTTGGCTTCGTTTCCTTACACTTAACTGAGAGGTTTTAAAATGCAGACGCTACAAGCAATTCGCTGCCCCAATTGCGGAAGTCATGCCGAACGTTACCACTTTTTACATCGCAACCAGGTTCAAACCCAATGCCCCTTCTGCGATTATTTGATGGTAACTTGTTCTCGCACGGGTCGCGTTGTAGAAGCTTATGCCCCTGGTTTATCCGTTCACCGCAGATAACATTCTCGTGAAAATAGGCAATTTTCCTTCTGACCTCCCCCGCTTCACCTGAACGTTAACGAGAATCAAAACAACCCGGGGGAAACCCGAGGAAAACCCCCTAATGTGGTGAAACCTTAAACCCATATTATCATCCATCCTCCCTCGTCGCGCGACTAGGGAGGATTCTTGTCACTGCAATTTATACCACAAGGGTCACGCACCAACCCCATTATTGACAGAATTCATCGCTTTTGAGGCGCGCAGTTGTCCGCAAGCAGCATCGGCGTCTAAACCGCGAGAATAGCGGACACTGACGGCAATCTTGCGCTCTTCTAACACCTTCACAAAGCTTTGTACCCGCTGACGAGTGGGACGTTTAAAATCCACTTCTTGAATCGGATTATACGGAATTAAATTCACGTGACTTTGAAATCCGCGCAGCAATTGCGCTAATTGTTCGGCATGTTCCGGTTCGTCGTTAAACCCGGAAAGCAGGATATATTCAAAGGTCAATCGTCGCCCGGTTTGCTTGACATATTCGCGACAATCTGCTATCAGTTCGGGTAACGGATATCCGCCGGCGCTGGGTATCAATTTTTCCCGCAGGTGTTGATTGGAAGCGTGCAAGCTGACGGCGAGGGTAAATTGTCCGTGGTGTTGGGCGAGTTTGGGGATACGATCGCGAATTCCCACCGTAGAAATGGTAATCGAACGCTGACCGATGCCGATATCTTGATTGAGCGATCGCACGGCGGAAAGGACGTTCTCGGTATTCAGTAAAGGTTCCCCCATACCCATAAACACAATATTGCTGACGCGCCGCTGAAAATCTTCTTGCACCGTCAGCACTTGATCCACAATTTCATGGGTGGCAAGATTGCGAATAAACCCGCCTTTTCCAGTGGCGCAAAAGTCGCAGGCCATCGGACAACCCACTTGGGAAGAAACGCAAACCGTGAGGCGTTTCTCGGTGGGAATCCCTACGGTTTCAATTACTTGACCATCTGCTAATTTTAATAAATACTTAATCGTCCCATCGGTGGCCACAGATTTATGGTAAATTGTGGAACGACCGAGGGGATATTCCGCCAATTTTTCGCGCCACTGTTTGGGAAATACGGTAATCTCACCCAGCGATCGCGCTGTTTTTTCATAAATCCACTTGTGTAGCTGTTTCCCGCGATAGGCGGGTTGCCCTTGCTGTTGCACCCATGCGGTCAATTCTGGCAAAGACAATCCTAACAGGGGCGTCATCGACTCAGCAGTAGAAACTTCCACTGTTTTTTCTTCGGAAACCGTTACAGTAGGAGTGGTTGTCTGGTGTGTGGGAAAGTTGCGACTCATGGCAAATCGAAAATAAAAACGTTCGGCGCGCAAAAAATGTTCGGCAGGGACTCTCGTTTGACCGATACCACCCTGCATTGATGGAGTTGTTTTTGCAGCACTCCGCGCTGCTAGATTGGGCAACAGTTCGATTCGGGTTTGGGCTTTTTTTAGTTTAACATCTTTGGGAGGAAATTCAGGCGATCGCGAATCGGCAATCGGTTGCAGTTGCGGGTCAAAATAAGCAGCAGATTTTTGCTGAAGCTCTCTTCTGCGATAGGCGATGCCCACCCTACGGGTGCAATTTCTCAAATACGGGCACTTGTTTTATCTTAACTCGGACTCGAACTTTTTTTGCCGACGCGGCGATCGCTTTTTATTCTTTACTGGTTCGGTCAGGTTTTTGTCGATCAGCAGATAAGTTTTCATTTCTCCTTTTCCTTTCACCGGAATGGTTCCGCGCTCTTCAAACCGATAGCGATCGCGCAATAACTCGTAAGTGCTTTCAGAAATCTGGATGTAACCGGGAATTCCGTGAGATTCCATGCGCGAGGCAATATTAACCGCATCTCCCCAAAGGTCGTAAATAAACTTTTTCTGACCGATCACACCCGCCACCACCGCCCCGGTATTAATGCCGATGCGGATATTGACATTTTCATTATGAACCTGATTGAAATTGGCGATCGCCTGCTGCATGTCCAATGCCATTTCCGCCACATTCCAGGCATGAGAAGTATTGGGTTCGGGAAGACCTCCCACCACCATATAAGCATCGCCAATGGTTTTAATTTTCTCCAAATGATGCAGGTCAGCAAGACGGTCGAAATCGGAAAAAATCTCGTTTAGTAATTTTACCAAATCTTCGGCAGAAATCCGCGAAGACAGATTGGTAAAACCCACAATATCGGCAAACAAAACCGTCACGTCAGTAAAGCGATCGGCAATGGTAGTCGGCTGTTCCTTGAGCCGTTCTGCAATGGGTTTGGGTAAAATATTCAGCAGCAAACTTTCCGATTTTTCCTGCTCGATTTCTAATTGTCTTAACGCATAAAAAAACTCTTGAGCGATCGCGCTGGCAAACACCACCGCCAACAGCAGCGCCGCCACCAATAGTCCCGTCGCTGCTTGACTGGTTTTTGCAATCCGAGTTTGGGCGCGCCGCACTTCATCTGTCGCCAACTGTAGCAACTGCATGGACACTTCCGCAGCTTGCTCGTCAAAGCGAGAAATTTGGCTGCGAATTTCCCCATCTAATCCAACAATTCGATCTGCGATCGCGTCGTATTCTCGCAGATATTCCAAGGCAGTTGCTTGGCGTTCGGCATCGAAATTGGGCGATCGCACCACCGCATCGCGCAATTCTTCCACCCCTTTATTCAATGCCACTCTCTGGGCATTTTCTCGCGTGAGGAGATACTCTTTTTCCAACAACTGAATCTGAGCGTACAATTCCATCACGTCTGGTTCCCCTGACAGTTCCAGGGTATCGCGCAAGAGCTGTGAATTTTGCTCCAACTGAGCGATAGTCCCCGTTTCATCCATGCCCAATTCCCCCACTAATCCCACCGCTTCTTTAAAGCTGCTGGCATATTGCTCTACCATTTCCACATAAGAAACCACAGCGGGATGACTCTGACGCAAAGCGGTACTGACATTATCGCCGGCGAGTAATTGTTGCAAGCGATCGCTAATTTCAAGCACTTCGTTGACTTCTTCTCGATGTGCCCTGGCATAATCTTCCCGCGCATCCAAAAACCCTTCTTTCGACCAGGTTTCAAAAAATTCTCGCTCTTTTCGCCGCGCATCATCTAACGCATCGTTCATTTCAAACACCAACCGCTGTAGCTTGATGCTTGTTACGATCGCCGCTTCTGTTTCGCGGCGCACGAATGTCAAAGAAACCCACCCGGTTGCCGCAACGCCTGTTAGCAGTAATAATAGACCCACAAACGCCGAACTAAACTTGCCGGTAATGTTCAGACTGCGCCAAGGTTTACTCAAGGGTTGCCATTTCGCCATAAAACCTCCAGAGAGTCGGTCTGTGTAGCTTTGATGAGTGAATTTCACTCAGAAAAGAGAGGGAAGCGATCGCTACACTTGAATTGCTACAAATTTTCCCTATCTGACGATAAGGAATTTGTCACCCATGCCAAAACAGCCGTGCGAGGAAGGCATCAAAACCTACCTCGGAAGGATAGATTTTCCCTCCGACTTTTCGCCAAACTCAGGCAAATGATTTCCGACTAGAGATGCACCCGATGGGTTTCCTTTGCGTTCGACAGGGGGTAGATGCACCGCTCTTGCGGAAGAAACGGCGAAGGCGCGCATCGAACGATTTATTCGCCATAATCGCCCCCGGACCCATAGTGCCACGCTTGAATCCAGCGACGGCAATAATATTGGGGGGTTCGCGGTAAACGGTTGGCAGTAGGTTCCATCGCTTGCCCGATGGGGGCTAAAGCGCTGTATAAACCCAAATTCAGATAATGTTGCATCCAGTCTAGCAGAGAAGCTACGCCAACTTGGGGAATGACGCGCATCACTTTCTGGGGTTGGGCGATCGCGGTTTTGACGAGGGTTTGAGACAATCCCCCAAATTGCACCACATCTTGTAAAAATGGCTTGAGAATCGGTTCGCCTAACTCGTCCATTTCCTGAAAAACTCCGGAGAGTAATTCGTTAATTTGATTCTTTTTCTCTGGGTCAATTTCGCGATCGACCTCTACACTCATTGCCTTTTGAAACAACCATGTCACTGCTAAATTTGGCTGATAAGGTTGTAGCAATTCCAATGCTTCGCGCGAGAGCATTTCTTTTTTTAATGCATCGTCAATCCCATCGGCGAGACGCTTCAAATGGCGCAACATGGCTCCAAATCCGCCAAAACTCAGGGGAGATTGCATCCCGCTACTATCCCCAACGAAAAAAATGCGATTCCAAGGCGATCGCAAGGGACTTTCTCGATAGGCGGGAAAAAACCCAAACAGCGCCCTGACAAATTCTAACTGGGACAGTTCCACGTTCTGATATTCTGGCAACAGGCGCAGATAATCTTCAAATAACTCGGTTAAACTCAATCGTTTGGGGTCGGCATCTAAATACGTAAATAAATAAGTGGTTCTACCATCTCGGGCGGGAAAGGCTTCCCAAAAATACTGACATTGTTTTTCTATCTCGGTGAAAGAAACAATTAAATCTCCCGTTTCGTTTTTGGGAAATCCTTTCGCGCAACTGCCGACTACCAAACAGACGCCATCGGGTTTTTTGCCCTGTCGCGCTTGTCGGACGATGGGGGAAAAATGCCCCATTACATCTAATAGCAATCGCGTTTTAAAAGCGTCTTCATTTGTTGTTTTTACCAGTACGCCATCGGGATGAACTACGGCACTGTCAAAGGAGGTCTGTTCGAAAAGTTGACCGCCTGCTTGCAGAAAACGGGCTTTTAGGGTATCGAGTAGATAAACGGGATCTACGCCAATATTGAGCACGTCCCTGACCCAAAATGCCGGACCGCCAGTAAACTGAATGCGGGCGGGGTTGTATTCGGTTGCGATCGCTTGTTCGATTTGTTCTTCGCTGAGTAAGTCTAGGTCTAAAAAAACGTTTAATTCGGGCCGGGAGATGTTCCATTCTTGATCTCGCCCGCGCAAATTGCCGCGTTCGAGTAAGGCGATGCGCCATCCTCGCAGGGCGAGGGCGGCCCCAATAAAAATGCCTAATGTGCCGCCACAAACGATCGCATCCCACTGGTTTTCTCCTAAAGGTTCTTGACTTTCGGCGATCGCGGGTTTAACTGGGATTTGATTTTCTTTGAGAGATTGCCACAGGCGATCGGCGCGATGCAGTCCCCCGATGGTGTCCCCGGGAATTTGAGCCAAAATTTTTTCGGTTATCGGGTTGGTCATGGGTGGAAATTCCAATTATTGGTTGATATCAACTTAAAAATTTCTTCTAGGCAGTTCCTTGGGCGGAAATTACCTCGGTGGTTTTGCTGAGGGGAAGGCGAATTAAAAATTTGGTTCCTTTTCCCGATTGCGATTCAAACTCAATTTCTCCCCCATGTGCCTCGACAATGGATTTGGCGATCGCCGTTCCCAATCCAGTTCCGCCGCGCTTTCCATAGGTGACAAAGGGTTCGAATAAGCGATCGTGAATTGCATCCGGAATCCCCCTGCCGTTATCGACAATTTCGATAGCGGCAAATTTGTCCCTGGCAGCGGCAATAATCGAAATCTGACCCTCGCGCCCGTCCAACGCTTCCACGGCGTTTCCAACTAAATTTTGCCACAGGCGGATGAGTTTGTTTTCATCGGCCTCCACTACCAGGTTTTCTGCCCGAACGATAAATTTGACGTTCGATTCTTTTAAGTAAATTCGATTGAGTTTTTCAAATTTTTGCAAAATTGTGGCAAGATTGACGGGTTTTTTGTGCAATACTGAGCTGCCCCGGGTAAATTCCAAAACTTCTTCTGCCATTGCCAACATCCGCGCTGTCTGAGCTTGAATTAACTCGCACCATTCTAGGGTGTCTTCATCCTCGGAATGGATTTCGGTGAGCATGGAAGAGGCTAAGGAAATGGCTGTAAATGGACTTTTGAAGTCGTGGATAATGGTGTTGGCCATTTCTCCGATGAGGGTCATTTTTTGTTTGTGGACGATTTGTTCTACATAGCGATCGGTGGTCAGGCGCAGATATTGGATAATGTGATTGAAGAGTTTGAGGACGACCTGACCGGGCGATCGCTCTAAAATTTCCATTAATCTGTCGCGATCGATTTTGGCGAGGGTTGCCTTTCCTCTCGCTACCGCCCTGGCGCTACGCGGTTGTCCGTCTAATACCCCAAATTCTCCAAAAAAATCATTGGGTTCTGCCCAGGCAACGGTTTGATAGTGATGGGAGGCGGTATGCTTGCAAAATTCGATGGTTCCCTCTAAAACTAAGTACAAGGAATCGGGAATTTCGTTTTCTTCAAAAATGACCGCCCCTTCTGTAAAAGTCTCTACTTCAGCAATTTGGCACAGTTCTGCTGCTTGTTCGGGTAGAAAATAACAAATAAACCGATGGGATTTCAACTCCATGCTCAATTCCCTGCATCGTCAATTCATAAAGCTGCTTGATTCTATCTTATGAAGAACAGTTCAAAAGAACAAGGTAGGGAGGGGGAATTGGGAATGGTTCGGTAAGGGGGAAATTGTTGATTGTTAATTCGTTATTGGCCGCTGTTTGAGAAAAGGGCTTGGGAATGGGTGGGAATAAGGTGGATGGGGGGTTTATTTGCCCAAGGCTAATACGGCATTTTGTCCGCCAAAACCGAAGCTGAAACAGAGGACTCGTTCGGGGTTGGTGCGACGGGATGTAGTGACAAAATCCAGATCGAATGCTGGGTTTTGCAACCCCACACAAGGAGGCAAGTGTCCCTGATGGAATGCCATGAGACAAAATGCAGTTCCCAAGGCACCGGATGCACCTAATGCGTGACCTGTGGCTCCCTTTGTGGAACTGACTGGCACGCCAGGGGGAAAGAGATGTTGTATAATGCGCGCTTCGGTGCAGTCGTTGAGTTGGGTGCTGGTTCCGTGGGCGTGGATATAGTCGATATCTGAAGGGGAAAGATGGGCGCGGGTTAAAGATTGGAGAATGGCAGCGATCGCGGCGGTGCCTGATTGGTCTGGTGCATTACCATAACAGGCGTCATTTGTCAAGCCGAAACTCAAGATTTTGCCATAAATCTTTGCGCCCCGCTGGTGGGCAAGTTCGGCGGATTCGAGGACGAAAGCGGCGGCACCTTCGCCCAAGACCAACCCTTGGCGATCGCGGTCAAAGGGGTAGCAACCGGTTTTCGCCAAAGCGCCCATTTTGGCAAAGCCGGCTAAGGTCAAGGGGGTAATCGGGGCTTCCACCGCACCGACGATCGCGCGCTGACAGTGGCCCGATTGGATGAGTTGAACCCCCTGAGCGATCGCCCAAATCCCGGTAGCGCAAGCCGCCATTGGCGCGAAAACCGGACCGGTGGAGCCGAGGGAACGAGCGGTGGCGATCGCCGGCATGTGGGGCAAGGTATCGAGCCAATTGTCCGGGATAAGCGACTCTCTGGGGGGGTTGGGATGGCGATAAAACTGGCGTGCCAGTTGTTCCCATCGGCCCTGATGGGAGCGACTCGACCCGATTGCCACGGCACAATCCGGCAAAGGCGGCACCAGATTGGCATCTTTCAAAGCCGTGGCGATCGTGGTTTCGGTGAGGGGGGCCAGGGGAGTGGGTGAGACGGCGATCGGGGCGAGGGGTGTGGGTGGCAGTTCTGGGAAAGGGTGGTGCAAGGCGATCGCCGATTCTCCCGCGATTAAACGAGACCAACTGGTCCACAAGCTTTCGCCCAAGGCGCAGAGCAACCCGATTCCAGTTACCACAACCTCCACGGCTAAGACTGGTTAGGGAGTTGCAGATTCTCCAAACCCTCAACCACGCGAGCCGAATCAATGCGATCGCCCTGTTGGATTTCGTCTACCACATCCATGCCATCGGTGACATAGCCAAACACGGCATAGCTCCCATCTAAGAACGGCAAGTCATTGAGGGTAAAGTAAAACTGAGAAGAGGCAGAATTGGGAGCTTGAGATCGGGCCATTGCCACCGCCCCGCGCGTATGCTCCAGTTCTGGCGCTTGGGAGATGCCAGCCATTTGGAAGGTAGTGCCATAAAGCGGATCCTCTGCACCGCTGGGCATAATTTCCAAAGGAATGTTGCGTTCTTGGCCCGTGGTCGGATCGGTATAACCCCCGGTTCCGAGCTGACCCCTAAAATTGGCGTCTTTGCTTTGCGGGTCGCCGCCTTGAACCACGAACGGTTCCGGGTTGCGCACCACCCGATGAAAGGCGAGATCGTCGTAGACTCCTTTCTGGACGAGATCCACGAAATTGCCAGCGGTGACGGGAGCGTGGGTGCCATCCACTTCAATCGTGATGGGTTCGCCATTGACCACCATCAGCACGGTGGCTTTCCCTTCCAAGCGAGGCAGGTTGCTGGAGAGATTGGAGGGAGGAGTTTGTGCCACCGCGCTGGGATTGTCCCCCGAAGAATCCGTGGTGGGGGAAGAGGAGCCGACCCCATCGGTGCAACCGCCGATGAGCAAAGCCAGTGCGATCGCCGTACAGACGAACCAATGCCCGATTTGGTTTTGCATGTTTGCTTACCTAAACTACCTGCTGCCGATTTTTATCATACCCATGCCGATGGGGAATTGAACTGCCCTGCCCAGGAGTGGCACCAAAAGCGGCTGAGTGTTTTTATCACAGCCGGGGAGTTTTGTCAACCCAAGGTTAATCCGGTGTTAAAAAATGTAAACAACTCAGCCGGAGCAGCGATCGCTAAAAGAGGAAAGATAGAAACTTAGAAGCCATCCAGGGGGACGCCAAGGAAACGGGCTAACTCGGCCCCCTCATTTTCCAGCTCCGCGAGCGGAATCGGTTGTCCCACGCGACTCAGGGGAATCGGGTTATGGCCTTTCACGCGCAGATAAAGCACCCGTTTCGGGTTGAGACCTTCCTTGACATCCACGCGAATCGATTGCACGTCATCGAGGGGATAGTTGATGTCGATTTTGCGGTTTTTACCGGGGAAGCCCCAGCGGAAAATCCGAACCTCATTTTTGTCTTTATTGAATTCGTTGTAGCCGCCGCCTACATTCAAGAGAATAGTCATCCAAAGGTAGAGAGCAAGCAGCAACCCCGCCACGCCATAGAAGCCCATGACCAAACCTTGGGGGATAAACACGAGTTGCGTGGGGTCGCTAAAGGGGAGGAAATTAACCTTGTAGTAGCTCGAGAGGCTGGCTAAGAGGAAGCCAGTAGCGCCGAGGGTGACGACAGAGGCGACCAAATAATTGGTGATGCGGCGAGAGCCGACAATGGGTTTGTAAAGGACGCGATCGCTTGAAATGGTAGTTTTTGCAGTCATGTGAATCCTTTGCCAGAGTTCAGATAGGGTAAGCCTGCCCTTAGTGTAAGCCAGGGGGCTGGGGCTAGGAGTTTTGCAAATTTTGGTAAAGTTAATATATATTTATGTTAACTTACTTAGAAAGCTTGCGATTGTTCTAAAGCAAGACAATTTGAAACCAGCAACCTAAAGCGACTTGTCAGCACCCCGCTCTAAAGAGACGGGGCTTCTAGCCCCTGACTTTAGGTAGCTGACCAGCCTAAGCCCTACG
>NZ_JAYFEQ010000414.1:0-4277 GCF_055795085.1 Phormidium sp. CCY1219
TCGGCAGCTAATCGGACATAATACAAGCCTGCATCATTCCAATGGGAAGTTGCTTTTCCTTCCTTTACCCAACGACGTGCCCGCGATGCTTTTGTCGGCATTGCAGGGGAACCGTCTGGATTTTGAACTGGCACTCTAATCATGGAGATAATCCTATTAGAAATAGTTGCCTGTCCCTACGACCACCAAAAACGTTGTGTCCTGGAATAATCCAGTGCCTTCACCCAAGAAGACCAACAAATAGTCCGGGCTAGGGAAATACCCAGAGGTGTTATCGTTTTTGGCTGCATGGTAAGCGCCAACTCTTAGTTAGAGGTTGGGCCCTCCAAGCTGCGTGGCTTCAGCCCGCAGAAGTTGACTGGAGGGGAATTTAAACCTTAGAGCGGCGAGGGGGTCGGTTCAATATTAGACCACTGAACCAGAAACCGGGTTTGGCGAGTCTAATAGGTTGCGAATCGATCGCGATTTTACGAAAAAACCCGGTGTCTTACCTCTACTCAACCGATTGTCTAGGTTTTACTGGCTTCTTGAGCGGGAATTTTGCCCGGATCGCCACAGAGATTTTGCAGGGTGGGGACAAAATCGGGGTAGGAGATAGCAGCGGCTTCGGCATGGTGAATGGTAGTGGTGCCGGTGGCGTTGAGGGCGGCGATCGCCACACTCATCGCCACGCGATGATCGTCATGGCTGTCCGCATCGGTGCCGGTTAAAGCGCTGCCGCCGGAAATTTCCAACCCGTCGGGCAATTCTGTTACCTTAGCACCCATTTTAGTTAAAACGCTAGCCATCACTGCAAGGCGATCGCTTTCTTTCACTCGTAATTCAGCCGCATCGCGAATCACCGTTTTTCCCTTGGCAAATGCCGCCGCCACGGCTAAAATCGGGATTTCATCGATGGCGCGCGGAATCATTTCCCCGGAAAGCAGACACCCTTGCAAGGAAGAGTGTCGCACCCGGATATCCGCCACGGGTTCGCCGGCGATCGTGCGTTGGTTTTCCAATTGAATATCCGCTTCCATCATCGCCAGGGCGTCTAAAATCCCGGTGCGGGTAGGATTGACGCCCACATTTTCGATGGTTAATTCCGAACCGGGCACGATCGCCGCCGCCACTAACCAAAAAGCGGCAGAACTGATATCCCCGGGTACCACCACCAATTGGCCGGTCAGCTGCGCCGGACCGGTGAGGGTGACGCTTTTGCTCTCGCGATCGGTGACAATATCCGCGCCAAAGGCTTTCAGCATTCGCTCGCTGTGATCCCGAGACAGGGCCGGTTCGGTAACGGTGGTGTCACCTTCTGCCATTAAAGCGGCAAGCAGGATACAAGACTTAACCTGAGCTGAGGCGACCGGTGAGCGATAATGGATGGGATGGAGGGGTTGACCTTGAATCGCTAAAGGTGCTACTCTGCCGCGATCGCGCCCCCAGATTTGGGCACCCATTTGCTGTAACGGTTGCACCACCCGGGACATGGGCCGCGATCGCAGGGATTTGTCCCCAGTCACCGCAAAAAATCGATCGGGATGACTGGCAAGAATTCCTAGCATCAGTCGCATGGTGGTGCCAGAGTTCCCCGCATCTAAAATATCCATCGGCTCGCTTAAGTTACCCACCCCCACCCCGCGAACCTTCACCTGTTGTTCGTTCAGTTCGCTAATCTGCGCGCCCAACGCTTGAAAGCAGCCTGCACTGCTGCGGGGGTCTTCGCCCAGTAGCAGTCCCTCAATGGTGGTTTCACCAGTGGCGATCGCACCGAGCATCAAGGCGCGGTGCGAAATCGACTTATCTCCCGGTACCCGGATCCGACCTCGCAATGCTACCCCGTCGGGGGGTCTTTGAACGATCAATTGTTGCTCGGATTCGGTAGTTGTGACATTTACGATAGAGGTAGGCATTGGGCTAGACTGTGATGGGACTGTTCAATGCAATCGTACACCGATTGTGGGAGGACGCGGTGCCGTTTTGGCTGCTTGGCACCCGACGCGCGATCGCTCCCTCATGTCCGGTCCAACCGCTCCTGACAGAACTTTTGAATTTTATCGTTGCGATCTCATGTTGACCCATCGCCGCAAACCTGTAAGCCTTTCTTTAATTTCTACGGACCTCCCGGTTTGGTCTGTGGTGGAAACCGCCGGTACGCTCTATCAAAAAGACCGCGACCGATTTCATTTGCTCTTGAGCGAACCGGCTATTCGAGACCTAGAATTCTCTCCTGGCGCTCCGGAGGTGGCAACTTTACCTACTGCTGCTAAATCTCGACTCTTGTGGCTCGAGATTTCTCCTTACCGCGTGATTATGACGATGCAAGGAAATGGCAATTTTAGTTATCGTCACCTCTGGGAGCGCTGCATGTATGGCGTTAGCCGTTATTGGCTCCAAAATGACGGCTTGCAGGGCAACGGACAGTTGCGAATGCGAAATTATACCCGGCGCTTGCGTCTCATCGGTCGCCCGGTTCCGGAACATTTGCGTTTAGAATACGAATTGTGGTCGCAAAATCTTCAATTAGGTCGCTACATTTTAAATTTAGAAATTCATCATTAATTCGCTTAAGTTGTGATTTTCTAAAATATCACCCTTCATTATGACCGCACAAGTCCTGAGAATTACGCGGGAACGAACGAAGGGTGAAAGGTTCTTATTTATTTCAAACAGTAGCTTTTGATTTCATTGGCTACTGTATCTGCATTTTTTGCAGCTTTATTGGCGAGCTTTCCTGCAGATTCTGCTTTTTTTCTTGCTTCTTTTACTTGGTCTAAGCCCGCTTTGCTCACTGGGGCAGCATCCACTACTGCGATCGCTTCTCCCATTTCCCGAAAGGCTTGACTCAATTGCTCGTAGCTTTCACCCAACCTTGTGGGAAACGGTTTGAGCGTTGCATCAGATAACTCGATATCCAGTACCTTGGTGGAAATTTTTTCCAACTGAGTTGCTAACGCAACCGCGTCATCCGCATCTGTGCCTTCTAATTTTTTGACTTCTTTCCCGCCTCGGTCAATTGCGGCTATCAATTTGTGACACTGATAGCTTTTGCTCAGAGTGCTGCTGATGAATAAAAAACCCATCCCGGCTAAAAAACCGACTACCCCGGCAACGCCAAACAGTTTCCCCTTTTTCAGCAGTGACTCTCGATCCCATTTGAGCTTTGCTGCCACCGGCGTTTTCTCTGTTGGCTCCATTGCTTGGGATTGGCTTTCGCTTCCCCCATCCAGGGGGGGCAAACTTACCCCGGCAGTGGATGGGGTAGGGATTTCAAGCGCCGCGCCGTTCTCGGGAGTTGGCTCACTCAGCGACTTTGGCTGTTGTAAACTGTGGGTCAGTTGTTCTAACTGCTGCAAAATCTCGGTGGCGGTTTTGGGACGCTGACTGAGGGAAGGAGCCATGAGGCGATCGAGGAATGCTGCCAGTTCCTCGGATATGTGAGGCGCGCGGTGTCGCCAATGAAACTCGGAGGTTTCCGCGTTCCAAAAGCTCAGGGGTGGAGTGCCGGTGAGTAAATACGCAAAGGTGCGCCCCAAGGCAAAAAAATCTGATTGCACCACGGCTTCATGTTTGAGTTGTTCTGGAGGAGTGTAACCGGGGGAGTGAATTCCCGTAAGGGGGGTCGAATCCTCCTGGGTTTTCATGTAGCTGGCAATCACTTGCCTTGCTGCCCCAAAATCAATTAACACCAGTTGTCCGTTGGAGGACATTACGATATTGCTTGGCTTGATATTGAGGTGAAAGTAAGGAAGTTGATGGAGTTTTTGCAGGATTTCTAGGATCTGTTTTAACCAGGTTAAAGCCAATGCTTCGCAGAGGGGTTGACCATCGCGTTTTTTCAGCCACTCTTCGAGGTTTAGTCCCTCTATTTTATCCACCACGAGGCCATGCAGGGGCTTTTTGCCCTCTAGGGGGACAAAGGTAAAGTAACCGGCATGTTCGACTTGGGGAATTCCGGGATGGTTGAGTTGTCCTAACAGGAGCGCTTGTTGTTGAAATAATGCGACGGCTACTGGCTCGTCGATTTGGAGAATTTTTAAAATTTTGCTCTGGTTGTGTTTGCAGATTTCAAATGTGGTTTCGTAGCTGTTGTGGCTGAGCTTTTGAGTTGCACGATAGCATCCGCCGAGAAGCAAATCGGAGCCGCAGTGGAAACAATATTGATTGTTCTCGTTTAGGGGGTCGGCAGGGTTGGGGCACTCAGGATTAAGGCAGTAACTCATCAGAAATTAGGGTTGGTAAGGGGGAGAACGGAAACCCTCGTCATTTATGCGTAGGGAGGAGTTCTCCCCCCT
>NZ_JAYFEQ010000415.1:0-1916 GCF_055795085.1 Phormidium sp. CCY1219
TGCACACCCAATTCTCAATATAGTTTTGACGGCGGCTAAAGCCGCAAGTTCGTTTTTCCTCCCCCGGCTAAAGCACGAGGGTTTCCAAACGTATAGGAGGCTACTATGAAAATCGGACAAATCGCGATCGCCGCATTACTCAGCGCAACCGCAATCGCAACCCCCGCCGTCGCGGAAAATCCGGCACATTTGCAACAATTGCTCGACACCAACGAATGCCAAAAATGCGACCTGAGTGGCGTCAATTTGGCAGGGCGCGACTTGAGCGGGGCTAACTTGAAAGAAGCGAATCTCAGCGGTAGCAATTTAGAAGGTGCCAATCTCAACGAGGCATCTTTAATTAATGCGAATTTAGAAAATGCCACAGTGCGCCATACCAGTTTCATTGCAGCGAGATTGCATGGAGCAAACTTAGAAAATGCCGATTTAACCCGCAGTAATCTTACTCTGGCGGGATTGGTGATTGCCAACTTAAATGGCGCAAACCTCAGCGGTGTGAATCTAGTGGGGGCAAATCTGGAAAGCGCCTCTTTGGTGGGCGCAAACTTAAATAATGCCCTGCAAAGCGTTGCTAACCTCCATCGCGTTACTCTCAGCGAGGGCAATTTCCACGCCACTGGGATTGCAGGCGTCAACCTGCGCGATGCGGATTTGACCCATGCAAACCCCACCGATGCTAACCTCAATTGGTCCGATCTCTCTGGGGCAAAACTCGATCGCGCGGATACCCGCCAAGTGCAACTGCAAGGTGCAAACCTGCCCACCGGATACACTATTTCTAGTTTTTAATCCTCGGGGAATATCCGGTGGCGGGTGGATGGATGACTCGATACCTTATCCCTGAATCCGGTTTGAGCCAAAATGCCGACAATTAGTCGGATTCGGAGGTTCCATCTGGGGCGATCGCGCCTCTCATATCCGCTTCTTTGAGTATCGTATCTTGCAGATTCGCTCCTTGCAGATTTGCTCCAATTAAATTCGCTCCCCACAAATTCGCGTCGGTTAAATTCGCTCCTTGCAGATTCGCGCGCGACAGATCGGCCCGATATAGATTCGCATCGGTTAGATCCGCCCCACTTAAATCTACGCCACTGAGTCTCGCGCGCCACAACTTGGCGTTGATGAGGGAAGCATTCGGGGCGATCGCATATGCACCGGCTGCTTCCAGGTCGAATTCTGCATGAAATTGAGTTAGATCGTCGTAAAGCGCCGCGCTCAAATCTGCATCCGTCAAATCCGCCCCCCGCAAATCTGCCGATCGCAGATCGCTGCGGTGCAGATATGCGCGCTTTAAATTACAATCGGTTAGCTTGGTCCAGCGCAGATCCGCCCCGCAAAGATAGCCATTCTCTAAGTCTGCACCCGGGGCGATCGCATAGCCACCCAATGCTTTCGGATCCAATTCTGCGGGAAATCGGGTTTGGATGTTGTAGAGCGCCTGGGAAATATCGGTTCCCTGCATATGCGCCCATCGCAAGTCTGTGCCGCGCAAATCCGCTCCTCTTAAATAGGTTCCGCGCAAATCGGCACCTTTGAGATCCGCGCCTCTCAAATCGGCACCTTTGAGATATGCCGCACTCAGATTCGCTTCGCTCAAATCCCCATCCCGCAAAATCACGCGGCTCAAGTTGGTTCCACTCAGGTGCGCTTCCCCGAGATCCGCTTTGGTAAAAGCGCGTTCTCCCTGTGCGTATCGCCCTAACAGTTCATTGACGTCCATCGGTGTCGGTTTTAAATCGCTGGTTGTTTGGCGCTTCGCCATGTTATTGCTTGCTGACATCACCACCATTTGATTATCCCCGCTCGAGGTGATGTTTGAAGTTTCGCCGGCTTTTTGTCGAGGCGATCGCTTGACAAAAAAAGGGCGAGCGGCTACAATGAAACCGTCACCCCAGGCAGGGCTTTTAAGCATTGCA
>NZ_JAYFEQ010000416.1:0-333 GCF_055795085.1 Phormidium sp. CCY1219
CTCGAATTTCTTGGGAATTTAAGTTGGACGGCATTGGCAGATAGAAACTATCGACTCCAAACCAAGTTTTAACCAGTCTTCCTAGAGGAAACTTCAAACCTGATTCTTTTAGTTTGACCGCTTGTTTCGGATAGGTGACGAGATTCAACCCTGGCTTTCTGTAGTTAGGAAGTTTCGGTTTCTGCGTCACTGTACCTTTAGTGATTCCTCTGAGTAGCCCAAAAAATGACTTAAACGATTCAGCAACGGTGGTTAAACACTGCTGGGCCGATTGAGAATACATCGCTTGAAAATGACGATTAGAAGCCATGAGGCGATGCAAGTCAAACTTCC
>NZ_JAYFEQ010000417.1:0-9303 GCF_055795085.1 Phormidium sp. CCY1219
GACGGTTATACCTACAGTTTCTAGCAGTGATGTTTTGTCAAACTGTTGTCTGTGTAAGGGGGGAGAACTCCTCCCTATGCATAAATGACGAGGGTTTCCGTTCTCCCCCTTACCAACCCTAATTTCTGATGAAATGCAATCGAAGGATCGACGCTCTCGATCGCGCATCGGCGCTTCTCTTGTACGGTTTGGGGTTCCTCCCCTCCCGGTTAGCCTTCTGCCCTCCATCACCTACTACTGGCCCACTTTAGGCACAATAGAGATGAGTCTCCCAAGCATCGAATTCTGCCAAAACTCCCCTGGGGCAATTTTCCCCCTTGCCCCACTCCGTTTGATAGCCTGCTACATTAAGAGGCAATGCCATGAACCTTGACCAAGCCTCGGTGCTGGTAGTTGATGATGTGGAAGCTAACCGCGACCTCCTGTGCCGTCGTTTGAAACGGCAAGGCCATACGGTTAAAGTCGCAGAAGATGGTCTCGAGGCCCTGGAATTACTGCGCGCCGAACCGTTTGATTTGGTGCTGCTCGATATTATGATGCCCAATATGAATGGGTATCAAGTCTTGCAAGAACTGAAAGCTAACCCCCAACTTCGTCATATTCCGGTGATTATGATTTCGGCGATCGATGATATCGATAGCGTGGTGAAATGCATCGAACTCGGCGCAGAAGATTATCTCTCCAAACCGTTTAATCCGGTGATGCTGAAAGCTCGCATTAATGCGTCTCTGGAGAAAAAACGCCTGCGCGACCAAGAACAGGCTTTTGTGCAAAAGTTGCAAGAAGAACAGGAAAAGTCCGAGCTTCTCTTGCTCAATATTCTGCCAAAACCGATCGCGGAACGCCTAAAAGCCGGCGAACGCACGATCGCTGATAATTTTGCTGAAGTGACGGTCCTGTTTGCCGATATCGTGGGCTTCTCTGAGCTCTCTTCTCATCTCTCTCCCCCTGAATTGGTGGAGTTCCTCAATCAGATTTTTTCCGCATTCGATGAGTTGGCAGAAAAGTACGGGTTGGAAAAAATTAAAACGATTGGTGATGCCTATATGGTGGTGGGCGGTTTGCCTACTCCCCGCCCGGATCACGCTGAGGCGATCGCTCATATGGCACTGGATATGTTGACAATCTCCAATCAATTCCGCACTAAGCATGGCGAAAAAATTTCGATGCGAATTGGCATCAATACCGGTCCGGTGGAAGCCGGGGTGATCGGTACCCGCAAGTTTAGCTATGATTTATGGGGTGATACGGTTAATACCGCCAGCCGCATGGAATCTCACGGCATCCCCGGTCGCATCCAAGTCACCGCTCATACCTACCAATACCTCAAGCCTTTATTTGTCTTTGAAGAACGCGGCGTGATTTTTGTTAAAGGTAAAGGTGAAATGATGACCTATCTGCTCACCGATAAACTCCCTAAATCGTAAAAAGAATCTCATAAATATCCTATTTTCTGACAATTTATCCCCATCAAAATTACATTATTCTGGCAATTTTTATCGACCCTTTTTCTCGCCTTTCTCTGGGTTTCTCGGGTTCCCCGGTTCGCGCAAACCGGCAGAGCGCACCTCCGCCGACTTTGGGGATTTCTCCGGTATTACCAATTAACAACTAACAACCCCTAGTGATTAATTCTCAATTCTCAATTCTCCCTGGGTGGCGAAAGCTTCGGTAGTTCGGGAGGATTGTGACTATAGTTGCGCGAAATAAAAGTCCTGGCATTTAAGCGCAAATCTTTATGAGTAAAGAGCTACAGCGTTAGCAAGCGCCCGTAAAAATCGTTCATTATCAAGGCAAAAATTTTTGAAGCTTGCCAGAGATTGATGCTGTGGCGCGAAATTGTTAAGCTAGAGTGCATAAAGCTCAGGTAATATTTTTGATAGCGTTTTCAATAGTTCTATGAGTAGGGTACTTTCAGCAGAGTTTCGAGCTATGGCAACTGCCCCGACAATTGCTCCCGAACGAGTTGGTCAAGTTACCCCCAAACCGTATCCGAATTACAAGGTGATCGTGCTAAACGATGATTTTAATACGTTTCAGCATGTCGCCGAGTGTTTGATGAAGTACATCCCGAACATGACCAGCGATCGCGCGTGGGAATTGACCAACCAAGTCCACTTTGAAGGTCAGGCGACGGTCTGGGTGGGGCCACTGGAGCAAGCTGAACTGTACCATCAGCAACTCAGTCGTGCTGGGTTGACGATGGCTCCTTTAGAAAAGGCATAAGCCATTCCCACGGCGGGGTTGCACTCTATTGTTTGGGGGGCGCACCGTCCTCCCCTACCATTTTCGCAGTCGTTCTATCCTGGTAAAATCCGATGGGCAAACCCCCCAGTGGTCGCTTAGTTCTCAATCATTCTACCCACATCCCCGGCTTAATTGCCGTTCTCGAAAAACTCACCGTTTGCAAGGGCATTCGAACCGTGACGCCCGGTGTCATCGGACGCGCTAAGGGTCATTGTCCGCAAATGAAGTTAAAAATTTCCGTGCCCATTCGCGGCGGATATAAAATCATTGCCAGACAGGGAAAAACCGTGCAAGAGGTGTTTGTGATTGCCGAGTTGACTCGCAAGGAGCTAGAAAGCGCGATCGCATCCTGTTTGGGCAAATAAGTCAAGCTTTCACCGAACAACTTAACAAAATTTCACATTCGCGCCATCAGGGGGCGACAAATACCCTAGTGGGCGCTTTCTCACGCCCCACTAGGCCGCAGGCAAACATTCCGCAACTGGTTCCCCGTGAGAGCGCGAGACCCCCGGAGCGATCGCATTCTACCTGCAAATCGTGCATTGCATGGCAGGACTTGCACAGGGCAAATTCCACGGTTCGAGTTGATGAGGGATACGGTTTTCTCAAACAGCAATCCAAACAAAAGCGGGTAACAAAAAAACAAATTACACCGTTTTATTGCGGGGAAATTGCAAAGGGATTCTACCCCTGAGGTGAGATGTAAAGCGAGTCGGTTCGGTAAAAATGAGAAATTTATTTAATAGAGCAACAAAGGCGATGAATTGTTAACGGATAAGCAAAATATTGTAACAATTTTATGACACCAACTGGTATAAGCAGTTACAGCATGAGTTGAGCAAACTGGGTAGAAAGAAGAGTGCCCACAGAAGTTGTCAATTGTCCCCGGAAAGGGGGATAATTTTTTTTTGCATCAACTTAATCAAGGAGCGATCGCCGATGACAATTACCCCCGATACTTCAGCATTAAAACTGTTGGGACTACCCGCCGAGCGGGGAAGATGGCTGCTGATTCCCCTGGGAATGACCGTTTTGCTCTGTTTGGGAACGGTTTACTCTTGGAGTGTCTTTAGAAATCCCCTAGCAGAACAACTGAATCTGAGCGCTACCGAAAGCCTGTTACCCTACACCGTAGCACTGGTTTGTTATGCTATCCTGATGCCGATCGCCGGATTTTACATTCCGCGAGTTGGCAGCCGGGTAATGACAGCCATTGGCGGGATAGTAGTGGGTTTGGGCTACATTCTCTCTAGCTTTGCCGGCAATATTGTCACCATAACCCTCACCTATGGAGCGATCGGTGGCATAGGAGTGGGCATTACTTACGGTGTGCCGATGGTGGTGGCAGCCCGCTGGTTTCCCGACAAAAAAGGACTGGCGGTGGGTTCAACAATTGTAGGCTTTGGCTTATCTCCATTAATTACCGCCCCCTTAGCCCAAACCTTAATCGATAATTACGATGTTCAATCCACCTTGCGGTTTTTAGGCATGGCGTTTACGATGATTATTCTGGCGATCGCCACCACCATGAAATTGCCTCCCACTTGTTGGCAACCCACAGAGAAACTGTCCGCTGCCAAGAAAACTTCCGCACCCAAGACCTATCCGACAACGTTGCTGAAAAGTTCCTCGTTTTACGGACTGTGGATATGTTATACTATCGGCACCTTTGTGGGATTGAGTGCAATTGGAATTTCCAGTTCGGTGGGTCAGGAACTCATCGAGATCGATCCGGTATTGGCGGCGAAAAGCGTTGCTTTATTTGCTCTGTTTAATGGGTTGAGTCGTCCCCTGTTTGGCTGGTTGACCGATCGCTTTAAACCTCGGTATGTGGCGATCGGGTCTTATACGTTGATTTTAATCGCTTGTATTTTGATGGTGAATGCAGGGGAGGGACAAGTGGCGACCTACTTGATTGCATTCTGTCTGTTTTGGTTTTGTTTGGGCGGATGGTTGGCGATCGCGCCGACGAGTACCCTGCGATTGTTTAATCCCGAAGACTACGCCCAAAATTACGGGATTGTGTTTACCGCCTATGGCGTGGGGGCGTTATTGGGAACCCTGGTGGCGGGACGAATGAGCGATTGGTTTGGTAGCTATACCTATGCCTTTTATCCGATGGCGGGGTTAGCGATAATTGGCATTGTAGTGGCCAGCTTCATGCTGAAACGCGATCGGCCAAAAACCACATCCTAGGGCGCAGGTGTCTTAGGGATTATAAACCGGGTTTCTTCACCACATTTTGACGAATTCACCACCCACTAGAACCAGAAACCCGGTTTCTTGTCTGCTCGAGCTGATAGTGAACCGAGAGTCTAGTTACTCCGAAAAACCCGATCGCAAATCTATTTTTTTCTGACGCGATCGCCTTTGTTTAATCACTTTTTTGGCAATCCACCAAGCGCCGACAGAACATAAGAAACTGGCGATAAAGCCAATAATAAATGGATGGGGGATTAGAGAATGGGGAATTAGAGGAACTTCGATTTTTTCGCCGTTGGGAAAATACCAAGGTTCGGTGATTAACCCAGAAGTGGAGGCCACGATCGCCCCTGCGGCAATTCCCACGCCAATGGACTGAATATGGTCTTGTAAATCTTGGTCAGTTTGTTGGCGATCGCGATCGATTTCTGCTTGTTCCACTTCCACAATTCCCCGCAGAGTAGCAATGTATTGGCCAAACAGAACTTTTCCCGGCATTAAATAATGAAGGTCGGTATCGATTTGTCCGAGAAACTTGCTGCGAGAATCGCTAAACTTTTGCAAACAAGTTAACTGATGGTCGCCCGGAACTCGATCGATTTGTTTCAGAGAGATGGTATAATTTTTGAAATTGGTAATGAGGGTAGTTTGGTGGTCTTCGATGTCTCGAATATAGCTGGCATAAGTAAAGGCTTCCGGGTTGGTTGACAACAGCCATTTTTTGAGGAGAGTTAACCGTTCGGATACATCGCTGGGTAAGTTGTTTAAGGCTTTGGTTTTATTTTCTAACTTGTGATAAGCGGCTTTGGCATCTCGATAGCGATCGCGGGCTTGGTAATAACTAAAACAGATTTTCCAGCGGTAACAAAGTAGATTAATTAGAGGATGATAATAGTCTCCCGCTGCTTCCAGGGTTGTGGTGTCGGGATGGCAGTCTAGCCAGATAATTACATGGCAAGATTTTGCCGGGTTTTCGTCAAAGTTGTCATATTCAAAGATGGGACTATTTAATAGTTGGCCGTCGCCCAGATAAGATAAATTTTGCCACTTGGGGTCGGCTTCTGCGAGTAAGGCGTTTAAGCAGCGATCGGCCACTTGTCGCAGGGTTTCTGGGTTGGTATCGTTGACGATCGGTTTGGCAAATAACACCAAGGTTTGCCCCAGGGAGGCTTGAATGCGATCGGGCAGTAATTTTCCTTGGGGATTTAAATTTTTTAGTTCATTAATAGAGACTTTTCCGCAATAGCGAAATGTTAGGTCAGCGGCGTAAGTATCGTGGATTTGCAGGGCGTAAAGTTCCCCGTTGTGGCGAGGTTCTGGGATGTTATTCGCGTCCGCAGGCAGAATGGGAAAGCGCAAACAACGGCCAATTTCTTCTGAAAGCAGTTCTCGAAATGGAACGGTTCCCCCGTGTTCCGGCAGGTTTAGCCATTGCTGGCAGGTGTCTAAAGGTTCGATCGCCAATTCTTGCCCCAGTTTGGCGAAGTTTTCCCACAGGCGATCGCTATCTTCCACCCGTTCCCCTTCTGCTGATGCCATATCGTGGCAGAGGTGAAACGCATATAAGCTGAGTTTGGGATTTTCGACAAATTCCGGTAGGGAATCTTCACTCATGGCTTGGTTTTAGACGGTGGTTGGTTGCGACGCATGGCATTTTGCAGCATTTCTTGATACAGTTTCGGGTCTGGTGGCGGTGGGGCGTTGCCTTGGTGTCCGGGAACGCGATCGCTTTGCGGTTGTTGGGAGATAGCATCTAGTGCATCCAGGATCGCGGGATGAGATTCACACCAGTCGGCGATCGTATCGGACATTTCCTCTTTATCCGAGGGCAAATTTGCCTGTAATTGTTCTAATTCTGCTTGGCAGTCGGCAAATAAAGGCCATTGAGTCTCTACCAAGGTAATAAAGTTTTGGATGGTTTGGTCTTCTAGTGACATGATTTTGTTCCTACTAGCGCGTCTAGACTAAAATTTTGGGTTCGATCCGATCGTCCGCCAGTCCGCCAGGGAATAAATTCCCTGTCTCATAGCTTAAGTCGGTTGAAACCGACTGAAAGCCTGATTTTGATTGAATTTCAATCCGATTTATTTGAAACCGACTGAAAGCCTGATTTTGATTGAATTTCAGTCCGATTTATCGGACTTTAGCTTTGAGGCGGGGATTTTAATCCCCGACGGGTGTTGCAACGGGTGCCAGATGTCAGTTGAAACCGACTGAAAGCCTTATTTTGATTGAATTTCAGTCCGATTTATCGGACTTGAGCTTTTAGGCGGGGAATTGATTCCCCGACGGTTGTCGCCACTACGCACCGATCGCACAAAACCCCGCCCAATAATAAGGAGAACTAAAGGGTTTTGCCGTTGATTCCATTTTACTAAAGCGCCGCAATTGTTGCCGATAGGTAGAGCGTAATTTTAGCTGACTCGACCATTGCTGCAATGCCTCAGCCGTAGCATCCCGCAACCAGATTTGGGCGTGTTTCAAAGCCAGGGGGACGGTTTCGCCGTTTTTCAGGTTTTGGTAAAAGCGAATCATCAGCAAGGCAGAGGATAAATCATTCACCGTCCAGAGGGTACTGACCACATTGGGGGAACCTGCCATGATAAACCCACTGGGCAACCCGATATATTCATCGCTGGTAGAGGTGAAGTCAGTAATGCCGGTTTCGCAGGCTGACAGGGTGACGAGTCGGCAGCTTGTCAGGTCGAGTCGCAAGATATCTTCGATAGTCAGGCATTTGCCCAAGTCGAGGAGGTTCTTATTTTTCAGAGGGATATAGCGGGTAGGGTCGTCTTCTGGTGGCGGTGGCGCAAATTCGCTTTTGGCCAGAATTAGGGCAGACTTCAGGGCATCTTCAAAATTGAAATAGCCGTGACAAGAAAAATGGGTGCAGTGGGCATTATGGAAATCAAGGGCAGTTTTTTCGGCTTCGTCGTGTTTGAGGACATGGTGAGGGTCGAAGAAATTTTTAATCGCTTCCACTTCGATATCGGTAAAGTTCAGGTCTTTGGTGGGGTTTTGGATGGCAAAGAGTTGGTTAAAGTTGGGGCGTTTTTGTTGTCGCTTTTGGGCTTGTTGCAACACTTGGCAGTTGGGGGCATAGCTTACCCCGTTGGGGAATAATTCTTGTAGGGGCGCAATGCTTGTGCCCTCTTGTGGATTGGATACAGGCAAAGCATGGATTGGGAATAGGTGCAGGAAGCGGTGAGGGATGAGGATGAGTTTTTTGCAGGTGGGGAATGTTTCCCGCAAGTTATGCAGGATTTCATCCAAATGCAGGATTTGGGCAAGGGTTTCTAGGCGTTGAGGCAGATTCTCTTGCCATTGGGTTTTGTTGCGGCGATAGTCGTTGAGATAGGCGTTTCCCCAGTCGATGAGGGTTTTGAAGTCTTCTGGTGAAGACTGCCAGAGGGAAATCCCCCCTGCCCCCCTTTGAAAGGGGGGTTCTGGTTCTCCCCCTTCCAAAGGGGGAGTTAGAGGGGGATTCGGAGTTATGGTAAAAGTCAGGAATTTATCGCCCAGGATATACCATTCCAGAATCGCGGTTTCATCATCCAGTAAAGATTGGATGTCTTGAAATGCCAGGGGTTTATAAGGATATTTGGCCTGGAATTCTTCCCGCAGTTGGGTGATATGGCCATAGTCCGGGTCTGGGTCTTGTTTGAGTCGCCGATCTTCTTCGGCAATTTCTTGGCGCAGTTGTTGCAACCGTTGGCGAATTTCGGCAGGGATTTCTCCGCCCGGATATGCGTCGCGAGTGGCGATGAGTTCGGTCAGGTTCCGGGCTTTGCTGCGATCGGCATATTCTAAGGCTTTATTACGGCGGTTTAATTGAATACAAGTTTCAACCATGAGTACATACGGTTTAATCCATTCTTCATTAAATTTACGTTTTGCTTCGTCCCCAGAGATAATTTCCCCGCGCAAATATTCCACTGTATCGACCGCTTCGGCAAAAGCATTGTAGGCCGATTGATATTTTTTGCTGTTGAGATAAGCCACTCCTAGATTCACCAAAGCTCTTACATAATTTTCAGGAAAAGCCGAGCGAGTAAAAACTTGCAGGGAATTATTAGACAATTCAACGACTTTATTTAAGTTGTATTTAAAATCTTCATAGTTAAAATTTTCAGTCTTCATCTCATAAACATTGGTTAAACATAGTTGGGTTGTAGCCCATCGTTCTGGATTAGATTCTTTGGGAAATACCTTCAAGCCTTCTTCGTAATAAAACTTGGCTTTTATAAGAGAATCTTTTGAATATTGATAGGTAGATAGTCTTATGTAAATATCTCCAAGGTTTAGGTTTAATCTTCCCCAGAGTTCAGGATATTCATCTTTTTTCATTAACTCTAAACTATCTAGACAAGCTGCTAAAGCTTTTCTAAGATTTTCTTGATGATTGCCTAAACTTCGATTTTTATAAACTTCCCCCAAATTATTTTGACATAAAGCCCAGTTATCTGGATACTGTTTTTTGGTGAAAACAGTTAATGCCGATTGGTAATAGTTGATGCTTGTCCGTAAATTGTTTAACTTTTTACCTAGAACGCGATCAATATAAGCATTGCCCAAATAAATTTGAGTATGCGCCCATTTTTCAGGATTATTTTCTTTAGTAAAAAAAGTCAAGGCTTGTTGATGAAAAGCGATGGATTTTTCTATATTATTCGATTTATCCCCTTGAATACGATCGCAATAAGCTAGTCCGAGATAATTTTGAGTATTTGCCCATTTTTCTGTAAATTTCTCTTTCGTATAAACGGTTAAAGCAAGCTGATGAGCCGCAATAGCTTTTTCAATATTATCAGCCATATTGCCCACAGTTCTAGTTCTGTAAATTAATCCTAATAA
>NZ_JAYFEQ010000418.1:0-72258 GCF_055795085.1 Phormidium sp. CCY1219
TTTAGGCTGGTCAGGTGGTTAGAAGTACAAGCCCCTGGCTTTAGACATGGGGTTGGTTTCTACGGAGTCCCTGACTACTCGCGGGAGTGGGGTTCAATGCGGGCTGGATCGAACGGCAAGAATAGCTAGCCGCGCGCGGGTCAGCCAATATCCTATTGCATAACAACGTGATTTTGTCAAGGGGAAATCGAACGGAAAATCTCCGTTAAATTCACTCTTTCAAGAATACAAGAGTTGTGGGTGAAATCAATCTGGCGTTGCGGATCGATTCGATTCTCCCGAGAGGCGAATTTTTGATGACTCACCCTAACAAATGGGTTGATTCCCGGGTTTGACTGCATGAATGGACTCGCTACCCGAATCGGGCCACGATCGCCGATAGGAGGCTTCTTCGGGTTTGCCCCATCCCAGTTGCAGTAGGATTTCGAGAAAGTCGGATTTCTCCCATTTAAACAGGGTGGCCCATTCGGTTTTGCGGGCGATCGCCGCTACATCCCCGGGGGAAATCTGCCGATAGTCCGCCCCATGATTGACCCTCAAATACAAGTCCATCTCTGCGGTGACTCCTTCCCAAAATTCTAAGATCGAGGCTTTGGCGGCTTTCAGGGTCTCGCGATCGCACGGGAGGCAAATCAGTTGATCGTCGAGTTGCGGATAGGTTAGGGTTTTTCCTTTCAGGGCGATGTCACGCCACACCAGTCCCGACACTTGATGCGATCGCTGATACTCGTGAACCGCCGCTTTAAAATCTTGATATGCCGTGAATTTCTGCAAGCCTTCTGCTTTGAGGAAATAGTCAACCACCGGCAGCCCAATCGCGGGCGTCGCAGATAAGTTCAGGCGATCCCCTCTCAGACAGGCGCGGCGCTCCTGAGCTAAGATGTCGATTAACTCCTGCGTGCTGTAGACTTTCGCCATGTGAACACCATCTGCCTTGGACTTTTCGAGATTGTGTACTGTTTCAGCAGATTTTTCACAATCTCGGCGGTTTTTCAACCTGAAAGCTGAGTGGATTTTAGCATAAGTCCCGAGGGCTATTCATCTTTAGGGTTGGCAATCTGCAATTCGTTGGCCGCCGATTGCCAAGCAATTTCGCAGGTAAAGACCGGAAATCTCAGGTCTCGACCTGCGAAGCGATCGCCGGGATGAGAGAGGAGCGATCGCGCAGAATTAACGAAAGAAGCCGAACATCAGTTATCCTTGTTCCACCCGAGAAAACCCGGTGCAAAAAGCGCTGCAAATCTCATCCATGCAGTTTTAAGCTGACTGTTTCGCATAGCGCCCCATGAGTTCTACCGCCGTTAAAATATGGCCTTCCATTGCCGCTTTTACTTCTGCCTTGCTTGCACCCGGGGCTAAACTCAACAAGCTATCCAAGGCATAGAGCTTGAAAAAATAGCGATGCGTGCCGCTGGGGGGACAAGGACCGCCATATCCGACCTTGCCAAAGTCGTTTTTCCCCTGGACGCCGCCCCGGTCTAAAGAGGATTCCGTGGGCACTCCTTCGGGCAGGTGACGAATATTTGCCGGAATATCGTAAACCAACCAGTGGGTAAAACTGCGGTTGGGGGCATCCGGGTCTTCCACAATTAACGTAAAGCTACTCGTCCCTTCCGGTGGCGTCCCCCAACTCAGTGGCGGCGAAATATCTTCGCCATCGCAAGTGTATTTTGAAGGGAGAGTGTTGCCGATAAAAAAGGCAGGACTTTTGAATTCCATAAGGTTAACCGATGTTTTTCAGTCTCAAATAAGCTATCATAGTTCAGGTCAGACAAAGCTTTTTTTAAGTTTATCTTAATATTGTTTGAAAAAGCCGGATAATGCCGATAATTTAACCCGAAGCAGGAGAGTTGGAAACGGGAAAAAGTAAGCGGATGAGTTCGGGAGAAAATTATTAAAAAGTGGCAGCGATCGCCACGGTGGCGATGGGGTAGAGATTGACAGAACCATCTCTAACCGATAGGCGGGGAAGCGAGGCCCATCGGAAGTCGCAGGGGGGAATAAAACCGCCCCAGAAAGCACCAGAGTTTAGCGCCATTCCCCAGTTAGCAGGGGTTCGATGGGATGGCGAGTTTTTCGCATCCGCTTTCTCGTTGAGAATTTCCGCCGTGGATTCGGATTCTTCTTGGGGATCGAGTTCCACGCCCAGTTCCTCGGACACATCGGCGCTAGCAGCAATTAACAGCATCTCAGCACCTTCGTAGTCGAGAAAATCCGGCGGATCTGCGGCGATAAAGCGACGAGACGCAAAGCGTTCTTGCAGGGTTTTCGGCAATTGTGGCTTTTGCTGCGATCGCTTCGCGGTGGCTTGGGGAGAAGGTTTTTCCGGATTTTTGATTTGCAAGATGTAACTGGCTTGTTCTGCAATATTGAGTTCCCCTTGCGCTTCCCCCGGATCCTCGGGTAACTCCAGGGCGTAGGCTAAATGGGTGTGACCGTGATGATTGACGATATCGTAGACCCCTTCACCCACGGATCGGGCGGCGGGTTGATGGCGATCGCCGCGCGTTTTGGTTTGGTAAGTGGTACGGCGCAGACCGGCTTCGATTTTTTCAGCAGAGTCGCTGACGCTTTCCACAAACCCCCAGATTTGTGTTCCACCATCGTTGATTTCGGGCAGGTGTTTTGACCCGATCGCCATCAAGCGATAGGATGGCTTTTCGTGGGGTTTGAGTACCATGTAGAAGCGCTGTAGGTCCGCAAGTCCGGTGACAGAATCGGTCTCCACTTTCGGACGATAGCAGAAATATATATTGCCCTTTTCTATAACGTTGACCCGATTGGGTTTATCTGGATTGGATGCCATAAATTTCTGCGATTTTAGCTAAACTGCATCGGTTGCGGTGTGGATGCACGCGAGGGAAACTGGGGTAGGGAGAAGAGTCGCCACCCACCCCGGGAAAGGGTTAACCGATTTCTATCCCACCGCTTGGGGTTGTTTTTGGGATTGTTGCTGGGCCAATAGTTCGAGGGTTTCGCGATTGAAAGCGGGTAAGTCGCGGGGGTTGCGACTGCTGACCCAGTTGCGATCGCGCACCACTTCGCGGTCTTCCCAGTTTCCGCCACTGTTGCGAATGTCATCCACAATGGTGTGATAGCTGGTTAAAGTGCGACCTGGGGTCAGTTCCGCCGACACTAGCAACCAAGCACCGTGACAAATTACCGCGATCGGACGGTTGGTTTCGTCAATGCGCTTGACAAACGCTTGCGCTTTGGGGTTAACCCGCAAGGAATCCGCATTCAATCCGCCCCCGGGAAGTACCACCCCATCGAACTCATCGGGGTTAGCGTCATCCAGGCTCATATCCACCGGGAAGCGATCGCCTTTGTCGTGATGATGGAAGCCTTGCACTTGTCCGGATTGTGGGGAGACGAGTACCGTTTTTGCGCCGGCGCGATCGAGAGCTTGGCGCGGTTCGGTCATTTCCACTTGCTCGAAACCATCGGTGACTAAGATGGCGACGCGCATGTGGTTTAAATTATGTTGTGCCATGATGTTTCTCCTGTGTGATAGTGTGTGTGTCGTGCGATCGCGCGCGCCGATGCGGCGATTCGCTCCCCCAAGCCAGTTCGCATATCACTCATCCCGAATGCGCTCGATTTAGGGAAAGGGGAAGGCATCAGTGGGGTTAATAGCGGTTGCGTCTGGCATCAGTTTAAGGATTGAATAAAGGTGGACGGTCGGCGCAGTGAGCTGGGCGATCGCAATTAAATTTGTTGGGTTTGTTATCCGGGATTTAAGATTCCCTTTCACTGCTGTTTAGTTTACAGCCCTTCTCGCCTCTACCCTTCTATCGAAAGGAAGGGTTCGGGGGAAACAAGCAAAAAATTTCAAATGCCAAAAAATTATCGAGGGAGCCATCGCGCGATCGGCACATTTTTCAGCTTAACCCGCATGAGGGAGAAAACCCTCTACCGAAAGAATAGCTCGCGCCTCTACCCAAAGGCAGAAATTTCCCAGAAGGGAAGGCGCTGCTGCAACAAAACCCTCAAAGAGTGGTGCAGGGCAGCTCCGCGTATTGAAAGCGACAATCGGCTGTTACCAAAAATCTATCTAGCGGTAGATATAAACCGCAAAATTGCGGCAACAATGTTATTATAAAAGCACAAACGATGCCCCGGGGTCGGCAAAAATGACAAGGAGCGATCGTGCTAGGAAGTGGGAAATTTCCGACGGAATGTCTCACCCTGGCTTCCAGAGAAACGAGAGCGATAGGAAAGACGCCGGGGATACAAAAACGTAAAAAAACACAGACCCTTGCTGATTTCGCGGAATGGATTCGCGATCGGCGAGGATTTACGAGAGTTGTATAGATTGGTTGAGAAGAAAAGAGAGGTTTAAAATGGCAACCCCGATTGAATTCACCTTATTTGCACCTTATAATAAAGCAGCAACCCTGAAAGGGTCTTTTTCCGATTGGGAAGAGATACCGATGGAAAAAGACGACCGGGGAAATTTTCGCACCACCGTGGAATTAGAAGATGGGGTTTATGAATACAAATACCGCGTTCGGTCAAAAAGCTGGTTTCTCGACCCCGATGAATGGGTAGAAATCATCGATACCTACGCCACGGATATTAACGATTCCCAACAAAATGGGGTGGTCAGAATTAAAGATGGCGAGCGAATTGTAGATACCTACGTTTGGCAGCATGACGACAAATGGCTACCGCCCAATGACGAGTTAGTGGTTTACGAAATACATGCGGCGGACTTTTGTGGCGGGATAGGAGATTCAATTTCGCGCGGGAGTTACAAAGCACTGACCGAAAAATTAGATTATCTGGCAGATTTGGGAATAAACGCCCTGGAGTTGATGCCGGTGAACGAACACCCGGGAGATAAAGGGTGGGGCTATAACGTTCGCCACTATTTTGCCACAGAATCGAGCTACGGTTCTACAGCAGAGTTAAAGCATTTAATCGACGAGTGCCACGCGCGCGGAATTCGCGTCATTCTCGACGGAATTTACAATCATTCAGAAGATAAATGCCCGTTATTGTTAATCGATCGCGATTACTGGTATTATCACGATCGCCACTACCCCGACGATGCGGATAATTATTGGGGTCCGGAATTTAATTACGATCGTTACGACGAGAATCTCGACATTAAACCCGCCTGGGAATTTATCGGCGATGTGGTGCGTTTTTGGGTCAGCGAATATCATATCGATGGCATTCGTTACGATGCATTGCGTCAACTCGCCAATCGCGATTTTATGAAGTGGATCGCCCAGGAAGCGAGAAACACCGCCGGACCGAAACCCTTTTATAATATTGGGGAAAATATTCCCGATGATTCCAGTATTGCGGCGGGATTAGACGCGCCGATGAATGCCTGTTGGCACGAGAGCTTTCGCTATCATATAGTGGGGCATATTTGCGGCGACACCTTCGATGTAGAGGAACTCAAGAAAGCAATTGATGGGAAGCGCGACGGATATTTGGCGGCGACAGATGCGATTAATTATATCTCCAATCACGACCACCCGCATGTTTTGGCGGAATTAGGCGATCGCGAAATTTTAGATGATGCCGCCTTTCAACGGGCTAAATTAGGAGCTGTTTTATTAATGACCGCAATGGGCGTCCCCATGCTGTGGATGGGCGATGAATTCGGTCAAGCAGACCACGAAAATCCGAATGCCGAATGCGACGTGCAATGGTCTTTGTTAGAAAATGACCGCAATCGCAATTTGTGGGAATTTTATCGCGGATTAATTGCCTTACGCAAAGACAATCCGGCGTTGCACTCTTCCAATATCGAGTTTTTCCACGAAAATCCCGAGGATAAAGTGCTCGCCTACATTCGGTGGAATGACGAAGGAACGCGCCTGGTTGTGGTTGCCAATTTTTCCGATAATTTTCTCGAGGGATATGAAGTGACGGATTGTCCCCACAACGGAACCTGGCACGAATGGACGAAAGATTACGATTTGGAAGTACAAGACAATCGCTTAGTGGTGGATTTGGGAGAATGGGAAGCCCAAGTGTTTGTTTCTTAACCCAAAAAAGCAGATAAAACTTACCTCATGGTTTTCCTCGGGGCGCAGGAACATGCGCCCTTTTTTTTTTGCGGGAAGGGTTGATATCAATTGCGCCAGATTGGTTTGACAAAGCCCCCCAGGATTACAGAATCGGGGACATCAGACGGGCGACGCGAACCGCTAATTTAAACCATAAAGGCTTGGTTTTCATTTCCGATGAGGAGATTAAGTCGGAATTGTTAAAGTCAGTGTTTAGCATTTTCTCAATACGGGTAATAAAACCGCAATTGAGAATAAAAGCCATAATCTCAAAATTTAGCTGAAACGAGCGATTGTCCAGATTTATGGTGCCCACGCCAGCCATTTGGTCATCGAGTAACAGAACTTTTTCGTGCAAAAAGCCGGCGCGATAGCGATAGACCTTGACGCCACTGTTAATCATTTCGGCAGCATAGGAAAAAGAGGCGAGAAAAACCAGCAAGTGGTCCGGGCGATCGGGCAATAAAATCCGCAGGTCTACTCCGCGCAATGCTGCAAGTTTCAGCGCCGTTAATATGGATTCGTTAGGGACGAAATAAGGGGTGGTAATCCACAAGCGATCGCGCGCGGCATTAATCAGACTGACAAACAACAGGGTACAGGTGGAAAATTTATCTCCCGGTCCGCTAGGCACTACCAGTGCGGTTTCGTTTTTCCCAGCAGTAGATTTCACCTGCCAGCAGACCTCGGGAATGTCGCGCACGGCCCAATACCAATCTTTCAGAAAAGCAATTTGAAGGCATTGCACCGCAGGGCCAACTATCTGCAAATGAGTATCCCGCCAAGGACTCAACGGGGGTTTTTTACTGGCATATTCTTCCCCGATATTCAAGCCGCCAATAAATCCAATTTTACCATCAATGACGACAATTTTGCGATGATTGCGGAAATTAATTTGAAACCGATTGCATTGTCCTTTTGTGCTTTTAAATGCTCTCATTTTTATGCCGCGCGATCGCAGCTCTTCCACATACCGATTGGGCAGGGCATAACAGCCGATTTTGTCGTAGAGAAAATAAACCCGAACCCCTTGGTTTGCCTTTTCAATCAACGCCTGTTTAAATTTCTGACCCACCCGGTCATCGCGCACGATATAGAATTGAATCAGAATGTAATCCGTAGCCGATTCTATGGCAGACAAAATTGCCGGAAAGGTTTCCTTGCCATTGATGAGTAACTTCGTCGAATTCCCGCAGGTAAACGGAAAGCGATCGAGGGCTTCAGTGAGTTTCGCTAAAGAAGCAAAACGCCGGGGCGGGTCGATTTGCCATTGATAGATTTCGCGATCGAGTTGTTGAATGATTGTTTGATACTCGCTGTCTGCGCTGCGGTGCGCTTCCACATAACCGTGAAATTTATTTCTGCCAAAAGTCCAGTAGAGGGGAATAGCAATATAGGGAAAAGTGGACAGGGAAAGCGCCCAAGCAATGGCACCTCGGGACGATCGCACCCGCATCACCGCATGAGCGGCGGTGGCAATTCCCAGCCCATGAATTAACAAGACTATCGCAATTACAATTCTCATGTTGTCACTCCCCAAATTGTTCCCCCGCTTGGCACTTCTGTGTCAAGGGTTGATGGCATTTTATCTTTTTTTTGGTTGGTTTTATAGCAAAAGTTCCACCCCCATCGGTGTGTGATCCGAGGAGGTAATTTCTTTGAAGACTGTAGCACTTGCTGGTTTTTGAGACAACCCGCGATAGTAAATCCAATCTAACGGGGGAGAGGCGAAAAAGGTTTTCAGATGGGTTTGTGCCGGGGGAGAAAACTGCACCGGGGTTAAGTGCAAGCGATCGCCCATTAAATTGAGCAATCTCAGTCGCCGCTGACTCCAGGTATTAAAATCCCCACACAGGACGATCGGTTCGGATCGGCGGTGGAGAAATTGTTCGAGTTTATTCAGTTGCGCTGCAAATTTTTCGGAGGTGACAAAATTAATGGCATGGGTGTTGACGACTAACAGGGGTCGATCGCGCTTGGCAATCGCATATTCGACAATCAAGGAAACTTTTGGCGTATTGGTCAGAGGTTCGCAATCTTGGGTCAGCAGTGCGGTTCTGGCGATTGGTTTGACGGGCGAGGCGGTTAAAATGCCGCAATAGTTATCGGTATAAGTATCCCGAAAATTGGGGGCAAAGTTCCAGCCCATTGATTCTAAGGCTAAAATCGATTTGGTTTGGGTATTGAGGCCAATTTCTTGCAAGCAGACCAAATCCGGTTGATAGGTTTCGAGAATGTGAAAAAAGTCTCTGGTCCAAGCGGGGGTGTTATTTTGTTTGGCGACATTCCAGTTCAAAATTTTGACAGCGGGACTGGCGATCGCCTCCTGGGAAAAATTATCGCGATCGATAATGCTTTCTGCCACCATAACAAAGCGGGTGGACAAGGAAAAGAAGTTAAAAAAATTGTTGGTCATCGATAAAACACGGAAGGATAAACGCTGAAAAAATAGAGGGTGGTTTGAGAGTAGGATGGGCATTCTCCACCACTGCCGACAGTTAGAGATGACCCTCGGGCAACAGTTTAGGAGTTGAACTTTCACCGTAGCGCTCCGAGGGGATTTTCTCATCTTCCCATAGGTATAGATAAAGCTCGAATAAAAGATACAAAACAGTGGGTCGGGTTTCTTAAATAAAACAAGAGACCGGCTGAGATTTGAGGGGAGGCGATCGCGGTGGGTTTAGGGGAAATCAACTCAATTTTTTGGAAAATCATCCCTGGGGTATAAAAGAGAGGAGCGCAGAAAGACTAACCTGTGAAAAGAGGTCAGGCTCATCCAAAGCCAATGGTTCTGCGAATCAGCAGAAAGACTCAGGCAAAACAACTCGATCGAAATTGAAGCCGCTCCTTTGTAAAAACCAAAGATTATTCCAGGAAAACACATGTTTTATCACGTCAAAGAGTTACAATACAACGCGCGGGTTTCCGGTCCGGATCCGCGCTTTGCCAGTTTGCTTTTAGAACAATTTGGCGGTCCGAATGGGGAATTGAAGGCAGCGATGCAGTATTTTACCCAAGCTTTTGGTGCCCGTCAGCCGTACCCGGAAAAGTACGATATGTTGATGGATATCGCCACGGAAGAATTCAGCCATTTAGAAATTGTCGGTGCCACGATTACCATGTTGCTAGATGGCATCAACAGCGACCTGAAAGAGGCGGCGGCGAATAGCGAAATCATGCGCTTTCTCAATGGTAACAAAGAAGAGCGGGAGAACATCGTGCATCAAGTAGCGATGACCGGGCCGCAATTAATGGCACGTTCTGGCGGGGGTCCGACGGTGACCGACAGTCAGGGAATGCCGTGGAGTGGCTCTTACGTGACGGCGAATGGCGACCTGACGGTGGATCTGCGATCGAACATTGCCGCCGAGTCGCGCGCCAAAATCGTGTACGAATACTTGATGCAGTACACAGACGATCCCTATGTGAACGACACCCTGCGCTTTTTGATGACCCGGGAAGTCTCTCACTTCAAGATGTTCTCGGCAGCCCTAGATACCATCGAACCCAATTTCCCGCCGGGAGTGCTGCAAGGGGATCCGCGCTACAGTCACCTGTACTTCAACATGTCTAACGGAACCAGCGCGCGCGGTTCCTGGAACGAAGGCCAAGGCCCGTGGGAGTCGGGGGAACAATGGGTATATATTGACGATCCGGTAGACCATGTGGTGAAGAGCAAGGGGTTATCGGAGAATTACCCCGTGCAAGGCAGCAAGCACAGCGAAGAAGAAGTGGCGCGCAAGAACAAGGAGCTGAGCCAGAAGCGATCGCAAGAGGTGAAATCTGCAATGGCACATCACTCAAACCAGTGGTCTGCCTATGGGGAAAACACCTTAGCCAGTCCGAAACAAGCGCAAAACAGTCCGCAATCAAAGTAAGCGATCGCAGAAGGGGTAAATCCTGCGATCGGGCTTTGGCGGGTTAAGCCAATCGTTGTGCGGGGAGGGGCATAAGGGTGCCTCTCCCCACCGCTGGTTTAATTCTCTCATTGTTTGAGAAATTCGCCGTTGAAAATAGAGTTAGGAGGTCAATACATGGTACTGAGTCCCGAAGCCACAAGTGAGACAACCGACAATCCGCTGCAAGTTCCCTCGGAAACCGAAGCGGTGGAATCGATGCCGTCGGATATCGAAATTACCTATTACACCGATCCGCTGTGTTCCTGGAGTTGGGCGATCGAACCGCAGTGGCGGCGGTTGCGCTACGAGTTTGGCGATCGCCTACAGTGGCGTTACGCGATGGGCGGCTTAATTCCCGACTGGCAGAAATTTAGCGACCCGCTCAACGATATTTGTCGCCCGGTGCAGATGGGACCGCTGTGGGTTCAGATTCGGGATATCACCGGGATGCCCGTGCGCGAAGGGATTTGGGTAGAAGACCCGCCGAACTCCTCTTATCCGGCATGTCTGGCGGTGAAAGCCGCCCAACAACAAGGCAACACCGTGGCGGAAGTATATCTGCGTCGCCTGCGCGAGGCGGTGATGGTGGAACAGCGCAATATCGCCCGTGACGAGGTGCTGTGGGAACTGGCGGAGGAACTGTCTGGGGCGATCGACCTGGGGCAATTCCAGGAAGACCTGGACAGTGCGGAGACGGTGGAAGCCTTCCGGGAGGATATCAAGGATATGCGCTATCGCGGGAGCGGTCGCTTTCCCGCCCTCATCTTGCGACCCCGGAATGGACGAGCGGTGCTGCTGGTAGGCTTTCGCCCTTACAAAGTGCTGCGCGACGCGATCGCTCACATTTCGCCGGAGACCGAACCCCAGCGCTCCGCTACCGATGCGATCGCCTATACTACATACTGGGGACGCATCACCGCCCCAGAACTGGCAGAGGCACTGAACCTGCAAACGTCAGACGCTCGCCAGAAGTTAGACGATGCGGTGCAGGAGGGGCATCTCGCGCGATCGGGGGAATTTTATCGGGAGCGATAATGTGAGGCAATCCGGGATAGGGTCGGTGCGCCACCCCTCCCGGCTGTCAATTGTTCCCGTTCGGTGGCTGTAGGTATGTTCGGCGAAAACCCGCTTGCGGGCCGTTTCTCCGATCGCCGTTGCTTGTGCGGGAGTGAGTTGACGCAGGATATCGGCAACGCGATCGCTCAGTCGGTTGCCTAAAAATCCTAAATCGCAGGCAAATTTCGGATCCGGTGGCACGGGGTGATGGGTGTGGGGATCTAAGGCGTTGTAAATGGGAACGCATTGGCGCGCCCCCTTGGCTCTCGCATGTTGCCTTTAATGTCCGTTAGGATATGCTGTTTTGACCGCCAAAACCTGTCAATAAAACTACTTAATATAAATCGAACAAATACTAGCCGCATCCAATTAATTTTTTTCAAATGAAGTCATGTAGGATGGGTCTACCCACCCTACGACTTTAGCTGGGTTTTTTCCCCAGTGACCTATCCAGAAAACATTTGCTCGATTGTCTCTTTATAGCGTTCCAGCACCACATTGCGCTTCACTTTGAGGGTTTGGGTGAGCATGCCATTTTCTTGGGAAAAGGGTTCTAAAAGAAGGCGAAACGAACCGATGCGCTGGTTGGCATTATATCCGGGGCGGTTTTTGATTTCCCGTTCCATTTCTTTTCGGAATAACGATTCGACGGCTTCATTTTTTCCGGCATCGAAAACCCTTTCCGATTCGGTGTTCGAGTCGGTAGAATCGGGTAAATCTAGGGACACTTGATTCTCTTTCGCCCATTGTTTCAGAGCATCGAAATTGGGGACGATTAAGGCACCGAGCGATCGCCGATCTTGTCCGATAATGGTGATTTGGTCGATATACCGACTGCGGGCACAGGCGCGTTCCAGGGGTTGCGGTTCTATATTTTCGCCATTGCTCAACACGATGGTATCTTTCGCCCGCCCGGTTAGCACTAAATTGTCTTGCACCGTCAACCAACCGAGGTCTTCTGTATTGAACCACCCTTCGGCATCAATGACTTTTTCCGTCGCCTCTGGATTGCGATAATAGCCTTGCATAATCTGCGGACCTCGCGCCAAAACTAATCCTTTTTCGCCTTGGGGTAACGTTTCTTTGGTTTCCGGATCGACGATGCGAATTTCCGTCGCGGGAATCGGTTGTCCGGCGGATCCGCGCAGGTTACAATCGGGACTTCTTGCGGTTAAAACTGGGGAGGTTTCGGTCAACCCGTAACCTACCAGCACTTCAATGCCAATTGTTTCGTAAAAGGTATCCAAACTCATGGCGAGAGTGCCACCGCCACAAATGGTTAGCTTTAATTCCGGACTCATTTGTTGGCGTATTTTTTGATAAACTACTCTCTCGGCTAAGCGATGCAGCGGCCAGAAAAATGCCATTTCTCCTCGGGCGCGGAGGCGCTGAAATCCGGAAGGATTTGGACGGTCTAAACTCAGGTTATTGACGATTCGGCGCGCTTGGATGTAGCGATGACTGGCAGACATTAGAAACTTCGCGAGTCGCTGTTTTTGGGGAGATTGTTTGCCTAACTGCTTTTCGATTGCGTCGTGGATGAATTCTAATAAGCGAGGGACGGAGACAAAATAATTGATTTTTTGGGCTTTTAAATCGCGCTTGACGTGGCGCAAATTGGTGTAAACTAAGGTACAGCCTTGGGAAAGAATGTAATACTCGATCGCCCGTTCGTAGATATGCCAAGGGGGAAGAATGCTCGAAACCCGATCGCCGGATTTCACCTTGGCGAAGGCGGATAAGTTATTCACTTGATGGAGTAAATTGCTATGAGAAAGCATCACCGCTTTTGGCTTGCCGGTGGTTCCCGATGTGTAGATCAGCGCCGCTAAAGTGTCGGGGGTTTGTTCTACTGGTTCTAACTCGCGATCGCCTCCGGTTTCTATCAGCCGATTGAAATTGAGAACGCTTAAATTATTATCCGCTTCCGGTTCTTCATCGGAGAGCAAAATAACCACCGCGATCGGCAAGTCATTCAGTCCTTCCCGCAGCTTTTTCAGGGTAGCTTGATTCTCCACTACTAAAGCGGTGGATTCGCTATTGCTGAGGATATAAAGTAGTTCGTCTTTATCGGCGTTGGAACTTCGCACTACATCCACTGCGCCAGCAGTCATAATGCCCATATCGGCGATCGCCCACCGATGACTATTTTCCGAAAACAAGGCCACGCGATCGCCCGGTGTGACCCCCAACTGTTGCAACCCCACGGCAAATTTCACCATGCGATCGCGCGCCTGGGAATAGGTGAGTTTCGCTTCCGGTTTCCCGTGGGGGTCATATAACGCCACGGTATCGCCAAATCGTTCCGCCGCCAACGCCCACATTTCCGGTAAAGCGCTGACTTCGGTATTCTTTTGACCGTTTCGGTTTTCCCTTTCGCTTGCGGTAGGTTGCGTGGCAGTTGCTAAGGAGGGGCGATTCATTTTCTTTTCTTTCTTTTCTTATACCATCCCCGATATGATAATTGTTTTTTGCCATTTTGCACTCTACCTAGGGGTAGAGAATTTAGCCAATTGTGTGAGTTTTTTGGGGTGCAGAGATTACAGTTAAAGTTGATATTTGATGCGGATTTATTATACCACAATTGATGACTTTTTTTCTGGTGTTAAAGAAAAGGAGTCAATTGTGCCACCCACGGCGGGGAGGCGGTATCTCTGGAGGGGAACGAGGGGAACGCGGGGAAGGGCGAGGGCGAGGGGTCACAGCAGGTTGTCATCGGCTGATTTTAGGCTTCAGTTGCGATCTTTCCCGAGAAAGAGGGGAAATTCTACCCATAGAGGGTGGATTTGGGGGGAAGTTCGATGAAAGAATATTGAAGGAGTAAACCCCTCAGAATTGTAGATCGGCGATCGCCGTTTCGCAGTTCTATGAGATTGGACTAAAATTTTAACTAGGCAAGGATGGTATGCAAACCTTTCGATTGACCTCCCTCTTGGGCTTAAAAGTGCGAATAGACTTATGCTGGATGATTATTTTCGCCCTCATCCTGTGGACTTTTACCGCCATCGTATTTCCCTACCAATTCCCCCATCTATCCCCCAGCACGCATTTGGGGATGAGCGTGATGCAAACCCTGTTATTCATGGCGTCTGTGTTTGCCCATCAACTTTCCCAAGCTTTAGTTGTGAGGGCGAAAGGCATTCCGGTGAGCGGAATTAACTTATTGATTTTTGGCAGAATCTGGCGATCGCGCCCCTATACTGAAAATCCGCAAGACGAACTGCAAATTGCCGGGGGGGGACTGATAACCCTGGTGGCGATCGTGCTTTTGTATGCGTTCCTCGGGTGGTGGGGCAACCGCGCGGGGTGGAGTGTGGCGGTGACGGGAATTGCCAATGCTCTCGCCTGGATGAATGGCATGTTAACCATGTTTAAAGTGCTTCCCGGTTTTCCCCTGGATGGCGGGCGCTGGTTCCGCGCCCTAGTCTGGAAACTCACCGGCAACTGGAAAACCGCCACCCGCATTGCTTCTCGATGCGGTGTATATCTCAGTTATGGGATTATCGCCGTGGGCGTGGCAGAACTAATCGGTGGTTACATTCTCGACAGTATGTGGTCGATTTTAATCGGTGGATTTCTCAAAACTGCCATTGTTCAAGGAAACCGCGCCTCTTTAAATCAATAGGGCTTTTTTAGATTAAACAAACCGATAATTCTATACGCTAACAACCAATAATTGCCATTATAGAATATGCAGGCTAAACTAAAAAAAGAATTGAAAAAGGGAGGATGCAACTCTTGCGAAGTGCAATTAGAAGAACGCTGCTATTTCTGACGGGGTTGGCGTTATTAATCGGACTCAGTGGTATCCCGCCAGCGTGGTCTCTAGTGAGCGAAAGCGATCGCGAAGTCGTGGTGCCGGCTTCAGAAGCGATCGCCGATGACTTTTACGCGGCGGGAGAAACCGTCACCATCAATGGCACAGTGGGCGGCGATGCCATTCTCGCCGGGGAACAGCTCATTATCAACGGCGCGATCGAAGGAGATTTAATCGCGGCGGGTCAAACGGTAAAAATTGCCGGTGCGGTAGGAGATGATGTGCGAATCGCGGGGCAAGTGTTAATGCTGGCACCGGAAGCACGCATCGGAGACGATTTGGTTGCGGCGGGGCTGAGTTTGGAAACCCAGACCGGCAGCACCATAGGGGGCAATGTAGCCTTTATGGGGTCCCAGGCACTCCTTGCCGGCACCGTAGGAGAAACGGCACAACTCACCACCAGCGCCTTGCAAGTGCAGGGAACGGTGGGAGGAAACCTGGATGCGAAGGTGGGCGGAAACAATTTCGCGTCTCCGGGAATGTTTGATACGCCGTTACCCATCCCGGAAGTTCCCTCGGGTCTCACCCTCGCTGCTGAGGCGCAGATCCAAGGTAATGTGAGCTATCCCGCAACTGCCGCCGCCAATATCGCTCCGGAAGCTACAATCGGCGGTGAGGTGGTGGTGGTGAAACCCTCGCCCCCCGAGGAGGTTTCCCCTGATGCGGGACAAGTGGTGTGGGAAACCTTGCAGCGTTGGATCGCCTTAAGTTTGGTGGGGTTGCTGCTGCTGTGGCTGGTTCCCGACTGGACGCAAAATCTGGGCGAAACGGCGCGATCGCGAGTTCTGCCCAGCCTCGGTTGGGGAATTCTCACTTTAGTGCTAGTGGGAATTTTGACCGCCCTGGTGATTCCCGCACTCAGCCTGTTGCTCGTGGGTATCTTGGGCACTACCCTCTCCAGTTTAGCGCCCTTGGTTCTGGGAATTGCTTTACTCGCCGAATTGATATTAATTGTCGGTTTCTTGATTTTTGTCGGTTATGTGCCCCAGGTTGCCTTGGGTTGGCTGGGCGGACAGTGGTTGCTCTCATCCATGCAGCCCACTTGGGCCGCTAACCGCTTTTTACCCCTGCTGCTGGGTCTGCTCTTGTTTGTCATTCTCACTGCAATTCCCGGCTTCGGCGCACTTCTCAATCTGGTTATTATGCTCTTGGGTTTGGGCGCTTTCTGGATCTGGATTCGCCCGAAACTCGGATCGGTGTTTTAATCTCGCAATACATACAAATCCCTGTAGCGATGTAGTAGTAGTGTGACTCGTTCCCAGCATCTAGCATCTGCTGGGAACGCCTGGCCCGAGGCTCCGCCTGCGCCACAACCAGGGTAGATTACCGTTTCGCCGCTCTCCAAGTGCCGTGAAAGCTAAAGGGAATCACTTCGGGCAATTCCAAGCGACACACCGGCTCGTCATCTAGGCGATCGCTATCGTAAATCCACACTTCGCTGCGATCGGCATCGCTGTCATACACCACCGACAGAATCCAGCCCAACCCGGGGTCGATCGCATCAGCAGCATAGATCGGCTCGCTCACATAGCGATTTTCGCCTAAATCCGCTTCGGTGAGGGTATTGGTTTCGTAGTCATAGCGCGCCAACTGCTGCAACAATTCCCGGGAAATATCCGCCTCGCGACGGTAGAGCGCCAGATAAGTATAGCGCCAGGATTGCCCCACGCGATCGGGTCGCACTACGGGAAACTCGCTGGGGCGCGCGATCGCTTGCTCCATCTCGACGATTCGGGCGGTTTGCGGCTCTACTCGCACTTTCCACAGCGTGCCACAGGCGGGCGTATGGGTTTCCCCGGTGGCCACTTCCCGCAAGTAGTGATTGGTTTGTGCGAAATCGTCAAACCGCACCAGATCCAGGATGGCGGTTCCGTCTGGCGCAACGCAGCCATTGCCAAAATGCCACTGGAAAAAGGGTTCGGTGTGGTTGCGACTGATGACCTGCAGGGTTTCGCGGTCTACCACGATAATCTCGGTTCCCCGGCGCGGTTGCCATTGTAGCGCTTCGCTATAGCTGCTCAACCCCAACAGCATCGAGAGTCGGTTTAATTCTAACGGGGGCACGAAAAAGATGAGATACTCTCCGGCGAGAACGAAACTATGGATAACCGACACGCTATCGAGTTCGATCGCCGCTTTTTGCCAAATTTTGCCAGTGCGATCGCTTTTGTAAAGATTTAACTGCGGTTTTGCCCCCATGCTCACTCCGAAACTGAATATCTCACCCGTTTGCGGATCGCGCTGCGGATGTGCGGTGTAGGTCTCTTTCCCCTGCAGTGCGCCTAAATTATCCGGTCCGAAGGTTTCCAAAGTGTCCAAATCCAGGGCGTGAGGCCATCCGCCTTCCCACAGGGCTAACAGTTTTTCCGGTAGGGTCAGCACGGAGGTATTGGCCGAGTTTTTAATCGCAGCGCGATCGCCAAACACGCGCATCCAGTAATTCCAAATCGGCCCTGGCTCTTTCATGCCATAATTCGCATACAGAAACCGACCTGCTGCGGATTCTTCTATATATCCTTCGGTTTGCACGAACCGATAAACTCCCGAAGCGCCCGCATCGGTAAACTGCACGGCTAAAATCGCCCCATCGCCATCAAACCAGTGGCCCACCGGTTCGCCGCCGCGTTCTAAGCGCGCCGGACCGTTGCGATACAAGGTGCCGCGCAACCCTTCCGGAATCTGACCGGAAATGATACTCAGGGGCGTGCGAGAAAATTCTGAGGGAATGCGCGCGATCGCTTTCGCCCATCCTTTTTGAGAGGGCTGTACCCGGGGTGCTGTTGTCATCACTAAACCCGCCTATCCAATTGTGACATCGGTAACGAAGCAAGGCGATCGCCTCCATAAAACTCCCAAGACGCCACGTCAGCTTCCTGGTGTCAATGAAGGCATTTAATCCCCTTCCTCCCGCCGCTCATTGTAGCACCACCCAAGCCCAAATTTCTATTCCCAAAGAAAGATTTTTTTTGCGATTTTGCGATAAAATTAGCCCAGGTTCCACCTGCCCTTTTCCGAGACCAGATTCTCGCAACTCTATCGGGGCAGAGGCCACCCTCTCTTATCCTCAAAATTCTCTCTGAATTAATTCTACCAATCGATTGTTCCGCATGAAACTAAACTTCCGCAAACTCTTTACCATCAAACTCTTTACCATCCTCGGCGTCATTGTGCTAGTCGTGGCCCTGCTGCTGGGGGGAAGTGCCACCTACCTGATTCGCGCCTCTTGGCCCCAAGAAAAAGGCGTGGTGCAACTTTCCCAACTTTACGATACCGTCACCGTCTACCGCGATCGCTGGGGCATTCCCCAAATTTACGCCAATAATTCCCATGACTTATTTCTCGCTCAAGGCTATCTCCACGCCCAAGATCGCTTTTGGCAAATGGATTTTTGGCGGCATCTCGGGGCCGGTCGCCTGTCAGAAATGTTTGGCGAATCGCAACTGAAAACCGACCGCTTTTTACGCACCTTGGGATGGGCGCGAATTGCCGAACGGGAATTAGAAATATTACCCGCCGAAGATATGGCCAGCTTACAAGCGTATGCCGAAGGCGTCAATGCTTATTTAGCCACCCATAAAGGCTCTCACCTCAGTTTGGAATATCCGGTGCTAAAGGTTCTCAATCCCAACTATCAACCAGAACCCTGGCAACCTCTCCACACCCTCACCTGGTCAAAAGTGATGGCGTGGGATTTGGGAGAAAATATGCAAAAAGAAATCGAACGGGTGATTTTGCTCAATACCCTTCCTCCAGAACGGGTGGAAGAATTATTCCCCCCTTATCCCGCAGAACACCCCGTCATTGTGAAAAATTTTAACCCGCCAAATCGCAACAAATACAGAAGCATTTCCCCCGGCAAAAATCAGCCGGAAGAAAACAGCTTTTTTTCGGATAACATGTCCTTAAATCCCTGGAAATCGGTGCGGGAAAAAATTATCGCGCTTAACGAGATAGTCGGGCCAACCGGCAGCGCAATTGGGTCGAATAGTTGGGTGGTTTCGGGAGAGAAAACCCGCAGCGGCAAACCCCTGTTGGCGAATGACCCGCATTTAGGGGTACAGATGCCCTCAATTTGGTATGAAAATGGCCTGCATTGCACGGTGAAATCGGCGGAATGTCCTTATGAAGTCACCGGGTTTTCGTTTCCTGGAGTCGTGGGGGTCGTTATCGGACATAGCGATCGCATTGCCTGGGGATTTACCAATGCAATGGCGGATGTGATGGATCTGTACGTGGAAAAAATTAACCCGAATAATCCCGACCAATATGAAGTAAATGGGGAATGGGTAGATATGGAACAAGTCACGGAAACGATCGCGATCGCTGGGGAAGATCCGCGCCCGATTGTCCTGCGCTATACTCGTCACGGCCCGATTATTTCCGATACCTATCCTAAGCTGGCACAATTAGGCTTGCTACCCGGCAACGACCTACCAGAAAACTACGCGATCGCCTTGCGCTGGAATGCCTTAGAACCCGCCCGATTAGTTTCGGCAATTCTCAACATCAATCGCGCCCAAAATTGGCCGGAATTTCGCGCAGCAGCCCAGTTTTTCGATATCGCCCAGCAAAATTTACTTTATGCCGATATCGAGGGCAATATTGGCTTCCAGATGCCTGGAAAACTGCCAATTCGCAGCCGTGGCGACGGACGTTATCCCGTGCTGGGTTGGCGGGAAAATGCGGCGGAATGGACCGATTACGTACCGTTTGAAGACTTGCCATTTCTATTTAATCCCCCGCCAGGATATATCGTCAATGCCAATCACGCGATCGTCGATCGCGATGCTCCCTATTCCATTGCCAAAGATTGGGATTACGGGTTTCGGGCAAAACGGATTGTAGAAGCGATCGCCGAGTCAAATCGGTTGTTTGAATTGTCGGATTTTCAGCAACTCCAGGGAGACAATACCAATCTGAATGCCGAAATTATATTGCCCATTTTCCGAAGTTTGTCTTTTTCCGAAACCCGCTTAGAAACGGCGCGTCAGTTGTTGGTTAACTGGAACGAGAAAAACCAGATAGATCGACCCGAAGCCGCGTTGTTTGAAGCGTTTTGGAAGCATCTGCTCGCGGAAACCTTTCAGGATAGTTTACCGCTGGAATATTGGCCCGATGGCGGCGATCGCTGGATGCAAGTGGTCAAACTAATCCGCCGCGAACCGAATAGTTTTTGGTGGGATAATCAAATCACTTCCGCCCGGGAAACTCGCGACGATATCTTTGAGAATGCGTTGGTCAAAGCTGTGGAAGAATTAGAAGAAACCTTCGGTCCCGATCCGAGTCAGTGGCGTTGGGGAGATTTGCATCCCGTGACCTTTCGCAATAAAAGTCTGGGAGAATCGAATATCCCCGCGATCGAAGCGATATTCAATCGCGGTGCTTTTGCCACTTCTGGCGGAAATGCGATTGTCAATGCCACGGCATGGGATGCAGCAAAATCGTTTGAGGTCAATTGGATTCCCTCAATGCGAATTATCGCCGATTTAAGCGATTTGAATGCATCGGTGGCGATTAATTCCACCGGGCAATCGGGTCATGCATTCCATCGCCACTATCAAGATCAAATCGAACCGTGGCGCAATCTAAAATATCACCCGATGGCAAGCAACGCCGCCGCAACGCTCACCTTAATCCCCTCCTCTCACTCCCAGCGCCACTGATATCCCTGTCGGTTGATTCGCTTGATAAAAGGTTCGGTGGATTGCCTGAAAAAAAAGGGGGGAATTGAAATCCCGCACGGCAGACATATTAAGCCTCCGCCGACTCATGTTTTCCATCTATTGTGCGGGCGATTATCTGACTCGTTCTCAGCTCATGCTGGGAACGGGCAGGGAGATTGATGCGGTTTCCCCCATAAAGGCTCGCTTGCCGCTGTTGATTGGTATCAGTGCCAAGCAAGCCCCTCTATATCGCGCGATGGATGAGAATTGGTCTTTCTGTATTCCCTCGCGGTTGAGGCTGCGGTTCTGGCGAATGGCATCGGTTTTCCCTTGCCCGTCCTTTCATATAACTTTATAACTAAATTAAAATTTAATGAAATTTAGCTCAAAAGAACTGAATTTTACAGAAATCTGCAGTAAGATTAGACGAGAATTAAAATTTTGCCGCTACCTCGTGGCGATAAAAGAGGCAAGGAGAAGAAAATTGCTCAACGCTAAAAAAAGGAATCATGCTATCATATCGGCCCTTTATGTTATCCAATCCTAGGATAGGCTAATCACCTAAATATTGGATAAACCCGGCGATTTAAACGAAGTAGAAGCAGGAATCAAAATTTAAAAATGTTGTGAAATGAAAGGAGAAGGGATTGATTGATTTACAAGGGATAGCCTGCTGTAAGCGCTTAGGCATTAAAATGGGGGAACTGTAGGGAGCGAGACGCAAGCGCCCTGAGCGCAGGCGATCTCCCTTTCCTGCGTTCAGCCCCCTTCGAGCCTCTACGGGCAGAGCTATGCCGAAGGCTTGAGGCACGGTGACAAGAACTGGGATTGAGGGGGTTTGCGCGATGCCGATGCGGACCCGCTGATTCCAAGGGTTTGAGAATATTGCCGGAACAACCATGTCAAAGGAAGGAACGAATCACCAGCATATCTTTCAACATCACCGTTGAAAAAGGCTTGGCACTCGGTTGCGCGCGATTGGGTTGCCAGGAGACAAGCAACCTGGCTCTTGAGGGTCAGGGAAACAGAAAAAAATACTTGCTTGTTTTGGAGGAGTTCCTTCTAATTGACGCAAGGTTAACTATTAAAGCTCTTATGAAAAGCGATCGCCATTCCGCACACCAACTCAGCTATCAGATTGTTTTAGTGTACCTGTTGCTGAGCAGTTTGTGGATTTTACTATCCGACAGAGTGCTCGGGATCCTAACCGACGATTCAACCACCCTAACCCACTGGCAGACGGTGAAAGGCTGGGTATTTGTACTGTTCACCAGCGCCTTGCTGTATCTGCTGATTCGCCTAAACTTGCGATCGCTGGAAAAAGCGGAACGCAAATATCGCAGCATTTTTGAAAATGCCGCCGAGGGCATTTATCAAGTCACGCCGGAGGGATATTATATCAGCGCGAATCCCGCCCTCGCGGAAATTTACGGATATCGCGCCCCCGAAGAGCTGTTCGATTTAAACTGGTGGCAACTCAACGTCGAACCGAATCGGCGAACGGAATTTCTCCGGGAATTGCAACAAACCGGCAACGTTGTGGGGTTTCAATCTCAAGTGTATCGAGCCGATGGCACGCGGATTTGGACCACAGAAAACACCCGGGCGGTTCGGGATAGAAAAGGAACGTTAGTTTACTATGAAGGCACGGTAGAAGACATTACCGATCGCGTGGTGGCCACTTCGGCGCTGCACAAAACCTACAGTCTTTTAAATGCCATCATTGAAGGCACCACCGATGCGGTGTTTGTCAAAGACCGAAAAGGGCGATATTTGCTAGTAAATACAGCATTAACGATACTTTTAGGCAAATCTATGCGCGAAATTATCGGCAAAAGCAATGCCGATTTATTCGGAGCAGAAAAGGCACGCGAAATCCAAGAAACCGAAGCAGAAATTATCGAGAGTGGCGAAACGAGAACCTACGAAAAAGTGACCGAATTTCAAAATAAGAAGCGGACATTTTGGGTCACGAAAGGGGTGTATCGAGATAGCGAGGGGAATCCGATGGGATTAATCGGGATTTTGCGCGATATTAGCGATCGCTTCCAAGCAGAAACCGCGCTTGCAGAAACCAAAGAAAAATTAGAAGCGGTGATTCGCGCAGCGCCGGTGGCGATCGACATGATTTCCCCAGAAGGAAAAGTGTTGATATGGAATCGCGCCGCCGCAAGGATATTCGGATGGAGTGCCAGGGAAGCGATCGGAGCGGTTTTGCCCATTGTCGATCGCCAAAACCCAGAGCAACAAGAACAATTTCTCGCCTGGTTGGACAGTCTCAACCAAGGAGCCACCTTTACCGATTTAGAAACCCGACGCCGCTGCAAAGACGGCACCGAAATCGTTGTCAATCTGAGTGCGGCACCGGTGCGCGATGCCAACGGAGAGATAATCGGCGCGATGGAGATTCTCGCCGATATCAGCGATCGCAAGCGCCTGCAAGGGGAACGCGATCGACTCATTGCCCGACTGCAACGGGAAACCGAGGACCTCACCGCCCTCAGCTTAGTCACTGCTGATAGTACCAGCACCTTAAAACTGTCCCAACTATTTAACGTGATGCTCTCGCGCATTGTAGAAGTCATGCAAGCGGATGCCGCCGTTATCTTATTAAAAGAAGACAACCACCTGCACCAGTCTGCCAGTGTGGGCATCGACTCCGACGCTTTAGACACCTACAAGGTAGCGATTGGGGAATGCTTTGCCGGACGAATTGCCGCCACCCTGCATCCGCTTTACGTGCCAGACGCCACCGAAGACCCGCGCATTACCAGTGATTTTATCGCCCAACGGCAAGTCTGCACCCTGCTGGGCGTCCCCCTGAAACATAATGGCGATCCGATCGGGGTTATACAGGTAGAATGGCGGAACTTTCACCAACTGAGCGATCGCGAGATTCACCTGCTAGAAACCACCGCCGAACGCTGTACGATGGGGATTCTCAACGCCCAGCTTTACGAACAAACCAAACAATTGCACGATCGCCTGCGCTTGCAGATTAACGAAATGCCCAGCGGATGTATCGTGGTAGATTCCCAGTGGCGCTTTACCGACTGGAATCCCGCAGCAAGGCGGATTTTCGGCTACACCGCCGAGGAAATTATCGGCGAGTCCTACGAGGCGCTCGTGCCACCCAACGCCCGAGCGCAGGTGGCGGAAATCTTGGAGCAACTGGTGGAAAATCGCGTCCCGATTCACAGCGTCAACAAAAATCTCACTAAAGACGGCAGAACGATTATCTGCGAGTGGTATAATACCGCCTTGTTCCACGCCGATGGTTCCTTTCACGGTCTCCTGGCGATGGTGCAGGATATCACGGAACGCAAGCGCGCTGAAGACGCCCTGCAAGCCTCAGAAGCCGAACTGCGGGCGCTGTTTGCGGCGATGACCGATGTTATCTTTTCCATCGACCTGCAAGGACGCTATCTGAAAATCGCCCCCACCAATCCCCACTTGCTCTATGAACCGCCCCAAGAACTGCTGGGCAAAACCTTACATGAGGTCTTCGATCGCCCCCTAGCCGATCGCTTTCTCGGCTATATCCAACAAGCGATCGCCGCCCAGGAAACCCGCGAATTCGAGTACAGCTTGCCTATCAACGGCAGCGTGGTGTGGTTTGCCACCAAAATTTCCCCCATGTCCGACCATGCGGCAATTTGGGTGGCGCGCGATATTACCGATCGCAAGACCGCTGAGGCACAACTGAAACACTATGCGTTTTTCGATTCCCTCACCGGCTTGCCCAATCGCACATTCTTGAGCGATCGCCTCGCCGAATTGATAAATGCCGAAACGGCTGTTCCCCCCACCACCGACACCGACGAGCTAAATCCCTCGCCCTCGCCGTGTTTTGCCGTGTTATTGCTCAACCTCGATCGCTTCCGCGCCATCAAATACAGTCTCGGCCATCTCGTGGGCGATCGCCTGCTGCTCACTACCGCACAACGTCTCCGTGCCTGTTTGCGTCCCACGGATTTGCTCGCGCGCATGGGGGGGGATGAATTTGCGATCGTCCTGGAAAATATCCGCGATGTCAGCGACGCCCAACAAATCGCCGAACGGATTCACTCTTCGATGCGCTTTCCCTTCAACCTAGAGGAACATGAGGTATTCTCTACCATGAGCATCGGCATCGCCGTGAATACCTGCGAGTATCACCGCCCGGAAGATATTCTGCGCGATGCCGATACGGCGCTGCATTATGCCAAAAAACAAGGTCACGGTCGTTCGGTGGTGTTCGCCAGAGACATGCACGCCCATGCGATCGCTCGCTTGCAGTTGGAAACCGATCTGCAACGGGCGATCGACCTAGAGCAATTTCAGGTCTTCTATCAACCGATCGTCTCCCTCTCAACCCGCCAACTTGCCGGGTTTGAAGCCTTGGTACGCTGGAATCATCCCCGCCGCGGTAGGGTTTCTCCGGCAGAATTCATTCCCTTAGCGGAGGAAACCGGTTCGATTGTGGCGATCGACCGCTGGGTAGTGCGCGAAGCTTGTACCCAATTAGCGCAGTGGCAAGCTCGCTATCCTGCGGCGGCATCCTTGACGATGAGCGTGAATTTGTCCGGGGTGAATTTCTCTCAAGTGGGCACCATCGAACGTCTCGATCGCATCTTGCGAGAGATCGGCATTGAAGGCCGATTTCTCAAGCTGGAAATTACCGAAAGTGTGATTATGGAAAATCCCACCTCCGCTTTACCCATGCTCGAACAGCTCAAATCCCTGGGAATTCAGCTTTCTATCGATGACTTCGGCACCGGCTACTCCTCTTTGTCTCGCTTGCATCAGCTCCCTCTCGATACCTTAAAAATCGATCGCGAATTTGTTAAGGATATGAAGGGACTGGATGACAGCGCCCAAATCGTGCAGACGATCGTGACCTTAGCCCACAGTCTGGGAATGGATGCGATCGCCGAAGGTATCGAAACCCCCCAACAACTCGAACTCCTGCGAACTCTCGAGTGCGACTACGGTCAAGGCTACTTTTTCGCTCCACCGCTCGAGCGCGATGCGGCGTTGAATTTACTTCGGTCCGATACTCTGTTTCGGGACAATGGATAAACTCGCGATCGCCACTCCTCCCGAATCCGATTAACAGTCCCCAGCAAGAACCGAGCCAATCTCTTAAAAGTCGAACTGACGAAAATCCCAGTCATTCCTCGGGAAAACCGGCTGGCTCGATTCCACGTCGCTTTCCTCCCCTTCTCCCTCTAACAAATGTTCCATTCCTTCGGGAAATACCGACTCGTCAATAATTAAAATCGCCCCGTCAATGGGATCTGTTTCGGCAATGGTTTGAATTTCGCGCTCGAATTCTTCCTGTCCCCGTTCAAAAAATTCTTGGGAACTGTTGCCGGGACGTGCAACCCCACGCAGGGATAGAGGAGTAATCAATGCCACAGTGGCGATCGCTAATAAAATTTTCATCGTTTTAACCTTGGGTTTACACTCTTTAATCGAACGGAAAGCGGGAGCCTTGACTTAAGGAGTTTGGCCATCGGATTATTCACTTACTCGTTCTCAATTGGAAGGCGAAAAAAACCCTTCTCGAGTGCCGATTTGCTCCCGCAATAACTATACGTTTAGCGGTGGGCACGAACCCACCGGAACCCACCCGACTTCCGGAAATTGAATCGGGGTTTCGATGTCTTGCCCCTACCCCTGCTTGCACCACAAAGGAATCCCCGGAATGGCAAGGGTTTTTTCTCCTCCCTTTAACTTTATTTTAGCTTATAAACAAAATTTATTTAAAACCCGCTCGCCCATAACGTAAACCCCAGATTCCCGCAGAAAAATGGGCGGCACCCAAGATGACAACCTCCCCTCTGCCCCTGGGTGACGGTTTGGCAAGACCGATGTCATATTAGCCGCACAATACCCCGATCGAGGGTTGACGAAATTGCTGCCCTGGATTCACAATAATGCCAGAGAGTCAAAGGAATTCGATTGGCACAATTTTGCTCGGGATTCCTAGGCGATCGCGGCTCCGATCGCAAACGTAACAGCATCCTGGTTTGTTGTACTCAACCAGAAGGTAACATTTATGACAAATTCTCTGTTAACTCAAGCCAAAACTCTCGGATTTAATCTCCATCGCGACCCGGAAGGAAAACTGTGGATTTTACCGCGCAAAAAAACCGACCGATGGAAATTGCTCGAATTAGAAGAAGGACGCTGGTTGTTAATTGTAGGTAACGTGCCCCAGATTAGTTTTTGGCCTCGAGAAGCTCAACTCTTTTTGTTCCGTCGTCGCTCTTCCCTAAAACCCCATGAAAAACTGGTAAAAAACCCCTGAGCGGGCCATCCCACCGCAATCGAATGCTCTCAATTCTCCCAAGTGGCACGGGAGCTATTGGCTGCACCTGTGAAAAAAGTCTTCGTGCCGCAAATTGATCTTACATTTCGCAAGTCAGATAGGGCGATCGCGAATTGACTAGGGTTGAGCCGCTACTCAAGACCCTACTCTGACCGTTAAGCGGGTGGCCATCGCCATCGCGCAAACCGCTCAAGAACGACCGTAACCCAATTCAATGGCGAACAGCTAACTCGAGATGATGCACGGATCCCCTCGGGTAGAACCCTCGATTTATCGCGTCTCTGACGGGGGCTAGGGAGAACCCCACCCGCGCCCGCCCTATGGAAAAATGGTATAACTGCTGAAAACATTTAGAATTGCATATTTGGGGCAATAACGCTGAGGGGGAAAATCGTTCAAGTTTTTAAAGCCCCCCAATGTATGGAGAATAGAAATAAACCGGCAGAATGTGGGTGGATTCGCAGCAGATTACAATGATCTATAAACAACTCGCTCATCCGATTCGCAAATACAGGTCAAAACAATTATGCTAGAACTACACTGCCACACCACCTATTCCGACGGAACCCTCACGCCGACGCAACTCGTGGAACGAGCCGTGGGTGCCGGCGTGCGCGCCTTAGCCATCACGGACCACGACACGGTGTCGGGGTGGGACGAAGCGATCGCCGCCGCCGCCCCCTATCCCCTAGAAATCGTCCCGGGACTGGAACTCAGTACCGTCCACAATGGCTGTTCCCTGCATATCCTGGGATTCTATCCCGATCGCCAGCGCCTCGACTCCCCCTTGCGCGACGCCCGAGCGGGACGGTTTCGCCGCGCTACCCAAATGGTCGAAAAGCTCGCCGAGTTGGGATATCCCATCGAATTGCCGGAAATGCAAGGCGGGATGGCCCCCGGACGCCCCCATATTGCCGCCGCAATGGTGAAAGCCGGCTACGTGCAAACCCCCCAAGAAGCCTTCGATCGCTGGATCGGCGAGGGGAAAAGCGCCTACGTGCATTACGAGAAATTCTCCATCCAGGAAGGCATTGCCTTGTTACGCAATTGCGGCGCAATTCCCGTCTGGGCGCATCCCTATCTCTTCCGAGGCGGCGACATCGAAACCGTTTTGGCAGAAATGGTAGAGGCGGGGTTAATGGGGGTGGAAGTGTATCATCCCACTCATACCCCCTTCCAAGTGGCACATTTAAAACGCTTATGCGCTGAATATAATTTATTGATAACCGGCGGGAGCGACTATCACGGGCCGAGTTCAAAAGGGGAGGAACGCACAACTCTCAATCAACTCAATTTGCCCTTACAACTGCTCGAGGCGCTGAAAACAGCGGCGTCTTAGACAGAGAAGACCAGAAACCGGGTTTCTCGCGCTCAGAAGTGGCTCATTCGGACAGTTTTTCTGAACCAACCCGGTTTCTCATCTATAGGACTCCCCCACCCTAGGAAATGGCATCCAAATCCAGACGAGTTTTGTACACCTCAAAAGTACCGTGGCGATCGTGTTTGCCCCCAAACAAATCGTAAATCACCCCCACATCGCCATTGTCTTTGTCCGCGAGGCGGACGATGCCGAAATTATAATGCCGGCAGAGGGCTAAATTGCGGACGCGATAGGGAACATTGCCTTTGCGATCGCCGAGTACCCCGTCTTTTTGCACCCCGAATTCCAACACCCGGCGAGCGAAGGGACTGAGATCCGCATAAGTAATCCCACTGGAGGTAAGCTGGAAAACTCTCGCCCCGGGAGAATCGGGATGAGAGATTTTAAACGCTGCCCCAACGTGAACGTCACCGCTGATAAAAATCACCTTCCCCTGGGTCTGTTGCGACCACCGAAACACCAAACTCAGCAGTTTATTGCGTTCGTCCCAGTTGCTTCGATGTTCCCAGTGATCGCGCTGATCGTCTTGATATCCCATAAAAGACAAGTCGATTTCGTTAATCGCAAAGCTGTTGAAATGAACCACTGGCACTGGGGAGATGATAAACAATATCCGAGGCGGATCGTTATATTGTTGGTTCAACCACGCTTCAAACCGCATCCATTGCTCCACACCCAGGCTGCGGAGTTCGGCTCGGTTATAGTTATGATGCCCGCGCATGTCCAAAATGTAAAAGGCATACCTGCCGTAATTAAGGGAATAGTCAAACTGGTTGGCCTCGGAGTCTGTAGGCGGATTGTGGGAATGTTGATATTCTTCATACACCTGTTTGGCCGCCTCGAACATTTCTCCCGCCAAACGCAACTGTTCGTTTAAATTCCGCAGTTCCCAAGAGCGATCGAGCAAGCCGGCCAGTTCTTTCGGCGTATAAGACCCCCACCCATCCACGATATCGTGGTCGTCCCAAATCATATAGGTGGGAAAGCGGCGATACACTTTCTGGAGGGCAGAAAACCCCCAGTATCCCCGGTATATATCTCGATACCAATCCACCATCTGCGCGCGATCGGGATTGCGATGTCGGTTCTGTCGCAGCCATTCCCAAATACTCAGCTCTTTTTCCCCATCTACATACACCTGATCTCCCGTGGCGAGGATGAATCGCGCATCGGCGGCGCACAGTTCTCGGTAAAAGGCATCCCACATCTCCATCTGCGCGATTTTGTGTCCTTCATAGGGCATGTGGCAACTGTAAATGCCAAAGTTGACGGCTGTGGCTTGCTCTGGAAAGGTTCTAAATGACAGTGGCTCTTCATGGCCCAATTCCCAGGGCATCTCGCGGTTGGGCTGAAACAAAGCGTAGTAGTACCGGGTATCGGATTGCAAATCCTCGATATCCACCACCACCGTTAGGTCGCGATCGCGGTCGATCTGTAGGGGAATCGGACTTTCTGTGGCTGTGGCGATCGCCCTTCCGTCCCCAGTTTCCGAAGGTTGCGTCCCGGGCACCTGACCCCTGGATGACGTGACTCGGCACTCCTCGCGGTTGTTCTCCCGCACCACATCCGGCATCCCCTGGGTGGGAATCGGATCCCGAGACACCACCAACCAGTACCTCCCCGCCTCGGAAACCCGGAACCACAGGCGCACGCTAGACGCGGTGGTATGTCCGATGATGCTCCCGCGATCTAAGCGCGGATTGGGCCAAGGTCGCTTTTGCGGATCGTAGAATTTAAGATTGTTCTGCGTCACGGCTAACCTCCGGGTGAAAATTTAGAAATGCAAATGCCTTTATTATGGAGGAAATTATGCGATCTCGTTTCATCCACGACCCCCACCCCCGACCCATTCTTTCACCTGCGGCAAAATTGAAAATTGAAAATTGAGAATTTAATCCCGGGGTGGGAAAATCAACCCGAATCGAATCTACGGAGTTCGCCCGACCCCATCCTCACCCTGCGTGCCTCGCGCAATGCCCATATTTCCTCCCCCTTCCCGATCGCATCCTTGTGGCGCACGTAATATCCCCGTTCCCGTCCCTACAAGCCACTGCCGGACAAAAAAACCTCGTCAGTTCTTCAATTGCACATCCCCCAAATGTTTTAGGGGCACGGCATTGCCGTCCCCCTATCTCTGGTTATTGCGATCGCGATCGCCCGATTCTGCTACTGGGCAGCCGCCACACTATAGCGGGCGATCGCCGCTACCGGTGCATTCCCGGGAACCCGATCGCGCGGTTCGGCATAAACCGTTCCCCCATTCAAGAAGGTATAAACTGCCGCGAAATCTAACAGGTCTTCGTCATTGGGTTGGGGTGACTCGTGGATGTCCACGGTATTGGTATTCGGGTCGAACTGTCCCCATTGATGTCGGTCCACCGCCACAAACAAGGAATCCAGCCGTTTGTAATATGCCGCCGGCACGATGTCTTGCAGTTGGCTAAACGCTTCGTGGTTCTCGGGGGAACCGACTAATTCTTCATACTTGCTCACCGCCTCGTGATAAGCCTGCTCGAATTCCGGCTGTACCACCTGCCAGGCCCATTTTTGCAGTTCTTCCGGTTTGAGCAATTTCGGATTGCCTGCAATGCCTTTTTCCAGCAAGTGGGAATAGCTGTTCGCTTCGTGGTAAATCGGCAAGATCGACTCGTCGCCGGCTAATACCAAGGGCGCGTCTTCATCGTGCAGCTTTTGCGCGATCGCCTCATTGACTTGGTGGAAATATTGCGCGATATCCCGTTGGAATTTATCGCGATCGGGGCTTCCTTGTCCGTGGGACACCCTTTCCTGCGCGGGATTGCGGGTTCCGCCTCGGGAGGTGAAAAATCGGAACTGACCGGATTTAGCTGTTTCGTCATACAGCAGCGCTTCTTCCAGACTCTCCGGCACATCTTCCACATGCATTTCCCGGACGTTATACTGGGTTGCTTCTAGCAGTCGCACGTTATGTTGGCTCAGTGCCAAGATAAAGAAGCGTCCGTTTTTGGTCAGCAGGGGCATCAGGGGCTTGAGATGGAAGCGATCGCCCACCACCGCTAGTTCTTCCACCTCCAATGGCACCCGATAGTAAACAAAGCGATCGGGAGATGCAAAAATTGCCAACCCATGCTCTTGGTGCTCCCAAAAGTCGGGGGTATCCAGATCCTTGACGGGCTGTAGCCATTCCATCGCATCGGAAACCCGAATCCCGATCGCGTCTAATTTCTGCTCTACCTCTGTCATCAAGTTTTTGAAGCGAATCGGACTTTGCTGCGTTTCTGACCCGCGCTTGGGAGTGGGCATGTAAATCGACACGCAAGGGGTTTGAGTGTTTTCTATCAAGTTTTTAAGTTCATCTTTAGAGAAAAAATCCATAAATTCGGTCTCCTATGTTTGCAAAACAAAATATGCGAAAAATCCATCGCCACCGGAACGATAAAGCCGATGAAAATGGACTTTTCTATTAAGGTGAGCCATTAAACGCTCAACAAGTGCCTGTTAATATTTCATCAAAACCCGGCTTGCATGTCATCTTTCTTTTGATAGAAACCTGCTCTGAGCCGATCGCCGCGATCGCCCCTTTTCTCCCGGCGCGTCTTTCCCACTCCCCCCACTCCTCCCCCGCCCTCGCGGTTAAATTGTGGCAAGGGGTTGACAAAAAAATGGGCATCGGGTACAATGAAGCCGTGGCGTCAGGCAGGGCTTATGTGCAATGCGCATATTGCTTAACGAGGCTGCCCGCGCGATCGCATTGTGTTTCACCGATGATTATATCACCCCTGGCGATCGCATCGCATACCCCGGGGTAGGGAAATGGTGGGCATTGCCCAGTCTAGGGAATGTCGATCGCATTGGCGATAATTTCTTGCACGATCGCCGTCACGGGTAAGGCAGCATCCACATAAAGCGCCGCTTGCGGATCGGGGGGTTCTAGGGTGTCGAATTGACTTTGGAGCAATTCGGCGGGCATAAAATGATTCTGGCGCTGATTCATTCTGGCCTGGATGAGTTCAAACGACCCTTGCAAGTAAATCCACTTGAGCGCATCCCAATCATCGGCTAGGGTTTGGCGATGGGCAGCTTTGAGGGCGGAACAACTCAGCACCAGGTTTTGCCCTTGTGCGATGGCGGTGGCGATCGCCTGACGCATTGCCCGCAACCAGGGTTGGCGATCGGCATCATTTAACGGGATTCCCCGACTCATTTTCTCTCGGTTCTCGGGGGGATGAAAATCATCCGCATCCTTAAATTGCCAATTCAATTGCGCTGCCAAAGTCTGGCCCACTGTGGTTTTCCCGGAACCGGATACCCCCATAACGATCGCGATGGTGGTGTTTTCTGCGAATCTCTCCTGGTTTACCATCGATTTCCTCTGCGTTCCTGTAACTGCAATAAAAACCCGCGTTAGCCACCCCCCGGGTAGCAACGCGGGAAACCGCTACGACCCCGACGCCCTAGGCGATCGCGCTGTAACTATGTTCGTGTTCTACCCGGAATACATTTGCCGTTAAGTTGGCGATAACTTGCTTTCCTTGTTGGGTCAGCTCTAAATATTTGATGGCATCTTCGATGTAAGGATAAACCACGCCCCAGAAAAATTTGGGATAATTGTGACGCAAATCTGCGGGAGTGCGGTAGTTTAAGGCTTGATTTTGACCCGTTTCTTCAAATTCATAAAATAAGGCGGCGATTTTTTGCAAGTAGCGCGGATCGCTCAACTGACCGATTAAATCTGCAGCGCGAACTAACCCGGGGTAGTTTATCGTGTCTTGATGGTCTTTATCATTGGGGACGGGAAACCGAGTGAGTTCGATATTGCGCTTGATTTGTTCCGCATCGATCAGTCCGTGACCGCCAAAGCGTTCTTGGATAAACTGTTTTCCGCGATCGACGTGATAAGGCGTCAAACTGGCATCCGTAGCCCCGCGAGGCAGGGACACCCTCATGCCTTCGCGTCCCGTGGCATACAATCCTTCCGTCGGTATGTCTTGCTGACAAACGCCTTTGACATACCCAATATCGTGGCACAATAGGGAAATAATAAAGTGCAGCCAATCTTCGCAGGAAACGCCCCCTTCGCGGATATGCTTTCCGCGCAAGATTTCTTGTCCGACTAAGGTGACGAAAATGGTATGTTCCACATTATGATAAAGGGCATCGCTGTTGGCAATGTTTTCTAGAGCCATGCCTCCTGCCCAGGCGATAATCTCTGAATAGTGCGACTTGTAACCCCCATAGGTTCGCCGATATCCTGACTGCAGTCGGGGAACGAATGAATTCATTAACAGTGCGGTTGCATTAAACATTTGAGTTCATCTGTGCGATTGAAATTGCTAATTCTACTTTCTCCGATTTGGCTGAAAATTGAAGCGATCGCGATCGGTAGTAGCGGGTGATAAGTGTTAATACGGCTAGGCGATCGCTACCAGACAATCTGGCGATCGAAATCGGAAAGTTGAGGTGACGGATCCGGGGCATCCGGTGCGATCGCGATCGCACTCACAGCCGTTTTTCCCTGGCACGCTGGCTTGGCGCGAACGCAGCACCCCCGCCATCCCTGGCACCACAGCAGGTGCCACCTTCCCGAAAACTCTGCAAGCCAACCACAGAAAATTGCAAAGGTTTGCAATCTTGTAGAATTCTACACCCCTTGTCAATCGGAGCTTTTTTGCGATAAATCCCTGCAATTATTGTGTAAATTATGGTGACTACCGCGATCGCCCCCCAGTGCGAGGGTCGAGGAATGCAGGTTCGCCACCACCGATTCGATTGAGGGATGTCTCGCGATCGCCAATGCAAGAGAAAATTGTATTTATTTTTATTCTATCCGCTTCGGCGGGACATTGCCCACCCGCTTTGCGGGGAAAATTGAGCATTGAGAATTGAGAATTGAGAATCGAAAAGTTAAACATTAACGGTTGTCAGTATTTAACTTGCAATCCGCCCCGGGGGGAGACTTTCGAGATTTAATTGTTAATTATTAATTGTTAATTGTTAATTGTTAATTGTAGCTCGCTTTCCGGCAAGGGAGTGGAAGACTCCACCGCCTCAAAGCGGTAAACCCATGCAAGGGAGGCAACAGCGGTGAAAGAAGACTGAGAAAAGTGTAAAAAAATATTTCAATTTACCTTACCGTAGCGTAGGTAACACAGAAAAAGGTAGGAATCTTTGTTAATCTAGAAAGTGTGAGAATTGTAGTCGAGTGCCAAACGGCACGCTTTGAGGAATGCAAAATTGTCAAACTTGTAAACACAGAGGAACGAAAACCTGCCCCATGCAGAAAAAAGTGTTTATCGTGACTGAAATCGAACAGTTAGCCAATCGCGGATACTGCGATCGCTGGCAACCGGCGTTAGCGGGGTAATAGCTAAAGCAGTGGTGGGAGCGATCGCCCTAGAGCGGTTGCCAACCCGGTAGAGTCAAAATAGGGAGTTTTCCGTGGGGGGGGGAATAGAGGGGCAGGTTCAGGAAAGTTCATCCCCAATCTAGAAACTTGCTGTCAACCCGCCCCTACATTGGTGGGTATTTTTTTTGAGAATTATCGCCCATTAATCCGCAGAATGGGAGATAGCAGATTGGGAAAACACAACCTCATCCAAGGCGTGATTAATCTGCAGTAAAATGGCTCTAAAAATGCGGGGTTCGTTCGCGATCCACCAAGAGGCAGCGGTTTTGCAATCCACCACAGCGCGAACCTGCGGGGTTAAAAGCGGGGAAAATTCTGCCAGAGCCTCGGAGTCGAGCAATGCAGCGATCGCCCGTTCCCGGATAGGGGTAGCGCGAGCCACCTCAGCTTTTTTGCCCAATAATTCCGGCAGAGTTTCCCTCGGGGAAGCAAGTGCGTTTTCCGGGGTAGAAATCTGCTGTTGTTTGAGAGCGATGCACTGAGATAGAGCCTGTAAAATCAGAGTTTCAATCACCTGCAGTTGCGGTTCTAAGCGATGAATCAGAGAAATTACATCGTTTAATTCCACATAAACTTCTTCGATAAATAAGGTAGCCGATTGATGAAATGGATGTAGGGGATCGATTCGAAAGGTTTTGGTCGGCAACCGATCGAAATCCGCTTCTACTTGTTGCCAAAGGAGGGTTAACAATTGACTCACTCCGATCGCCTCGCGATCGACAATTGCAGTGTGCAACAATTTGCGGGTTTCTGAGGCATTGACCATATCCACGAACCCCTCCACATAAGTCCCCAACTTTTTGCTGGGGTCGAGCTTAAACTTTTTAATGGGCAGAGCTTGCACGAGACGCGCGATCGCCTCGAGTTGGGAAGACACCGGGATAGTGGCAATCAATTGAGACATGGGATTGGAATTCAGGGGATCGACGATAGGGGAAAAGCGATCGCACTGTGGCGAGGAATGCGGCAAGAGGGGGGAAAGGGTGAAGGAGAACCCTTGCCCTTGTCCCCGCCTTGGGGGAAACCGTCAGGGAAACCGTCAGGGGATAAACCGAAGCTGACGGGGGGAGCCATCGTCTGCAAACCGTTGTTCGCCGATGCCGATCGCTTCGATGATTATCTCACGCTTTGGCGGTATCCAGTTGCCATCCCGGGCAGAAATCTCCACCACCAGTTGTCGTTCGTCTTGGGTGACTGAATAGGTGATGGTAGAGCGATCGCCTTGTTCGTAGGCAAAACTGTCACCGTCATCCTCGTAAAGGACAAAGGTTTTGTGCAGAGTTTCCGGGCCAGTTATCGGCCAAATGCGGATCCGAAGAGCATCCAGGGGGCGTTCGTTTGCATACTGCATCACCGGAGCCATTGGAATTATCGCCCCAGCACTCACGTAAAGCGGCATACGGTTCAGGGGAGCAGCGGCCAAGATATAGCCCGGGCCTTTGTGAAGCTCCCCCGTCCACCAATCGTACCACACCCCGGCGGGCAAATACACCGCCCGACAGGTGACCCCGGGACGGTAAACGGGAGCCGCCATCAAAAACGGACCGAGCATCACTTGGTCGTGGAGGGTGTAAGTTTGGCGATCGCGGGGAAAATGATAAAGCAGGGGGCGCAAAATCGGTGCCCCAGAGGTAGCCGATTCCCAGAACAAGCTGTAAATATAGGGTAGCAGGCGATAGCGCAATTCGATATACTCGCGACAGATACGTTCTTGCGCCTCGCCGAAGCACCAAGGTTCGTGACGTTCCGTACCCAAAGCCGAATGGGCGCGCATCAGGGGATAAAGCATACCCACCTGCATCCAGCGCGCGAACAATTCCGCCGTTGCATTGCCCGCAAACCCGCCGATATCGCAGCCCACAAACGGCACGCCAGAAAGGCCCATATTGCATAACATCGGCAGCGACATTTCCAGATGTTCCCACAAGGATTGATTGTCCCCCATCCATACCGAAGACCAGCGCTGAATGCCGGCAAAGCCCGATCGCGTCAGCACAAACGAGCGTTTTTCCGGGCGGTGTCGCCGCAACCCTTCATAACAGGATTTTGCCATCATGTGACCGTAGAGGTTATGGACTTCCGCGTGAGTGGTACGTTCCTCCGGCGGGCCTTGGGGGGCATCCAGGGGGAAAGAAATTTTCTCGCCATTATCGCCAAACGGGCGATCGGCGATTGCCGGTTCGTTCATATCATTCCAAATCCCCGCCACGCCCACATCGGTGAGAGATTTGTGGCACTCCCCCCACCAGTGTCTCACATCCCGGCGGAGAAAATCGGGAAACAGGGCTTTATCCGGCCAGACATAGCCGTGAAACAGTTGCCCATCGGCTTTGCGGACGAAATAATCCCCCGCACATCCCGCGTCGAACGCGGGATAATCCGCTTCCGGTTCGTACTTCACCCCCGGGTCCACGATCGCCACCGTATGGAAGCCATTGCGTTGCAGTTGCGCGAGGGTTTCCGCCGGATCTGGAAAGCGAAACGGACTCCAGGTAAAGACGCGATAGCCGCGCATGTAGTCGATATCCAGATGAATGACATCACAGGGAATGCGGCGATCGCGAAACTCCCGCGCCAACTGCAGCACTTCCGCTTGGGAGTCATAACTCCAGCGACACTGATGATAGCCCAGCGCCCATTTCGGCGGCATCGGCATTCGTCCCGTCAGCTCGGTATAAGTAGCGAGAATCCGTTCCGGTTCCGGGCCGTAGATAATATAGTAATCCAGTTCATCGGCGCGGGTTTCCATACTCGAGACCCCTGCTTGTGCCGCACCGATATCGAATTGACTCCAAAAGGGGGAATTGAGAAATATACCATATCCCACATTCGGACGCAAGGCCATAAAGAACGGAATGGCTTGGTACATTTCATCGGTGAGGACGCCATAATCCAGGGCATCGGTAGTCCAGTTTGTGGCCACTTTCGAGCGTTTGTCCAGCAGTCCCGTGCGTTCCCCGAACCCATAGAAGTGTTCTTCCGCTTCGATGTGCTTCGCGCAGGCGATCGCTCCCATGCGCCAGCGCATCCCCGCCTCCGTATCGGCGGCGAACGGTTGACCTTGAGGGTTGCGACAGGTAATCCGAGGCGGGTTCAGATTGATGCCAACCTCCATTCGGGCGGTTTGGAGAGTGGCGACATCGGCGGTTTGCTCCAGGGTAAAGTCGGTTTCGGGCCATGCTTCGTCTGGTAAGGTGACGGCCCAAGACCGACGGGGCATGAATTCCCCGGTGGGGGACATTCGCACGCGCACTAAATTCGGTGCCAGCACTGCGATCGCCACTTGCGGGCCGCCACAGTCAAAATAAATCTGGCGACCAGACGGCTGTACCGATTGTACTGCATCCAGACCGTTCCAGGGCTGTGGGCTGCTTGGAAGTTTTCCGAAATATTGTGGCATAGAATGGTTCGATGGGTGATTGTTTTTCATCATCTTTCCTTCGTAGGATATCACCCAGCCATGCAATTGGTTGCTCTCTATACAAAACGCCCATCAGGCGAGGAACCCCGAGGGAGAGCCTCTTTCCGCCCGGGTTCCCCTGTCTGCCCCTGCAAAAATACCTCTTTAGGTAGAGGAGAGGCTACTCCATCGACAGAGGCGATCGCGGCATCCCTGTGTCTACAATGAGAATATAGAATAGCAGTTAAACCTTGTGCTGATTGATGGCACGAGGCAACTTATTCGACATCAGACATCAGTGGCACTGGCGATGGGCGCTCCAAAAAAGCGCGATCGTTTGCCAGACTGAATTTTAATACGGAGGAACTTAAAATATGTTAAACCGATTCTCTCGAAAAAACGGTCTGCCTCGCATCGGAGGGTTTCGCACCAGCGCGATCGCCCTAGCATTGATGGCAATGCTGTTGCCCGCTTGTAACCAGCAAGAGCCAGAAACTTACGAAAATGCCGAAGAATCCAACGTGACGCAAGAAGAAGTCGCCCAATCTGCTGAGCAACTCATCGGTCAAACCGTGAGCATCCGAGGAGATGTGGAAGACACGGGAGATTATCCCACTTCCTTTTTAATGGACGACGACACCTTGTTTGGCGGTGAAGAAATTCTCGTCATCAATGCCACGGAATACCCCTTTGTGCTTCCCGAAGATGACGAGATTGAAGTGCAAGTTACCGGCGAGGTTCGCAACTTAGCACGCGGTGATATGGAAAATGAATTGGGCATTGATTGGGATGCAGGGATGTACTCCGACTGGGAAGGCAAACCCACCATTATCGCCCAGTCTATCGTATTAGCCCCAGAACCGGAAGAGATAGTCGAAAATCCCGCCCAGTTTTACGACCAACCCCTGGCGGTGGAGGGTGAAATCGCAGAAATTGTCGGTCCGAATGTATTTACCCTCGAGGAAGAAAATCTGGCGATCGTCAATGTGGGTGCGGGACAACCCCTGCAAGCAGGCGAAGAGGTTGTCCTCACCGGTGAATTGCGTACATTCGTGTTGGCTGACTTGGAACGAGAATACGAATTAACTTGGGATTTAGACGTGCAAGAACAGCTAGAAGCTGAATTTAGCGATCGCCCGGTCTTTGTTGCCGAAGGAGTCTATCCCAGCGCTAAATAATTGATTGGTCATTGGTCGTTGGTCATTAGTCCTTGGTCATTTGTCATTAGTCCTCGGTCATTAATTGAAAGGGTCAGTGGGGGAGCAAACTCATTTGCACCCTTACCGATGACCTGGAAAGGCAATTTGGAGGCGGAAGCGACAAAAAACGGCTGACCCACCAGATTAAGCGTTAAATTTGGGAAAAATTGGCACAATCTCTCTTCAATGGGGGTTACTTCTCCACGAATATTCGGCCTAGGATTTTTTCCCTTGGCAAGTGCCCCTTTGAAGAGATGCAGTTAAATATTACTCCAGTAAGAGGCGATCGCTCATCTAAAGGCAGAGGCGATCGCCCTTTCATTTGGGCTAAGATAAAGGGAGATGAACAGTTATCGCTCGCTATTCTGTTGTAGAGAAGAATAAAAAAGCGATCGGAATGTAGAGTAAGGAAGAAAATTTAACATGAATAACCAATTTAAAAGCAACACCCATTTAACCGACTTCGGCATCCGCACTGGGGCGATCGCCTTAGCGCTTTGCGCCGCGTCACTGATGCCCGGTTACAGCAAAAGCGAAGTGGAAGCCGCCACGCCTCGGATGAAACAAACCATCCCAGCAGAAGAAGTTTCCGAATCCACGAGCGAATATCTCGGGGAAACTATCACCATGCGCGGCGAAATCGAAGAAACCAACGAATATCCAAACTCGTTTTTAATCGATGACGAACGCTTTTTCGGCGGCGAAAATATTCTGGTGTTGAATGCCACCGGAGATGTGATTTCACTTCCCCAGGAAGATATCGACGTGCAAGTTACGGGTGAAGTTAGAGAATTTCAAGTCGCGGAGATCGAGCGAGAATTTGATTGGGATTTAGATGCGGATTATTACGTGGAATATGAAGGGCAACCCGCGATTGTGGCCACTTCCATTGTCTTATCCCCAAAACCAGAGGAAATCACCGAAAATCCCCGCGTTTACTACGGTGAAGACCTCTCCATCGAAGGGGAAGTTTCGGAAGAGATGGGCGTGAATACCTTTACCCTGGAAAATGACGAATTTGGCGGCGAAGACTTGCTAGTTTTAAATGCAAAAACCGGAGAAATCGTCCAAGATGGGGACAAAGTAGTAGTCACCGGAGAAGTGCGTCCATTCATTATCGCCGATCTGGAGCGAGAATACAGTTTAGATTGGGATTTAGACATGCAGCGGCAGCTAGAAGCGGAATACGAGAATCAACCCGTATTAGTGGCAGAAGGCATCTATCCGGCTGCGGAATAATTAAATCCCCTTGCCAGTTATCCTAGGGCAACTTTGAGAGCCAATCGAAACTGGGGGATGGCGGATAAAATCCCGGGTTTCCAGTTGCCCGGTAAGGGATTGCACTCATTGCTGAAGCCGATTTGCTCGAGCCGATCGCGCTTTGGGGAATGAATCCGGTGCAACTGATTTCCCGTCCTCACCCCGAGAACTACTCCCTAGATAGAGGCGAATATTCTCCGGTGGGGTTATCCTAGAAATATAACGCAAGCTCGATGATTTAAACAAAATAAAAAAGCAAGAAACACGCTTAAATATAGAGCGACTGCTAGTGCAGCAGTCCGGAAAATGATATGAGTTAGGAGGAAAATCTCTAATGCTAAACGTATTCACAGAGAAAAAATTGGTAAACCGTGGCGTTGGTTTCGGTACCGGTGCGATCGCCTTAGCCGTAGCATCTGCTTTATTTGTGCCCGGTTATGGGAAAACCAATGTAGCCCAAGCCAATCCGATGCTGAAGCAAAACGCCGAAATCGAAGAAGTATCCGACTCCCCGACACAATACGTCGGTGAAAGCGTCACCCTGCGGGGAAATGTAGAAGACATTATCGATCGCAATTCGTTCGTTATCCAAGAAACCGATGAGTTGATCGGCGGTGACAAAGTGCTGGTGCTGAATGCAGCGGGAGAACCGATGAACTTTGCCGACGATGAAGAAATACCCATTCAAGTCACCGGTCAAGTGCGCTTGTTTCGCGCCGCCGAACTCGAGAGAGAATTTGGCTGGGACTTTTGGGATCCCGACTTGTATGTAGAATTCGAGAACAAACCGGTAGTGATTGCCCAATCCGTTGCGTTAGCGCCGGAACCGGACGACATCCGAGAGAATCCGCAATTATTCTACGGCAAAACGATTGCAGTGCGCGGGGAAATCGACGAATATTTTAGCATTAATGCCTTTCGACTCGAGGATGAAGAATTCTTTCAAGGCGACGAACTGCTCGTCCTCAATTCTGACACCGGAAAGATGATTAATGCCGGCGATGATGTGGTAGTGACCGGCGTGCTTCGTCCCTTCGTGATGGCAGATATCGAACGAGAATTCGATGTTGACCTGTGGGATTTTGAGCTGCGAAGAGAGCTAGAAGCAGAATTCGATCGCCGACCGATGATGTACGCGCGCGAAGTTTATTCCGTAACCGACTAAGGAAATCAAATACAGCAATTCATTCTGCTGAGTTAGGCAACTCCATCCCCTCGGTTTCCACTCGAAACGGGGGGTTTTTTCAGGAATAGAGGGTGGGTAAACCTACCACACTCAGCGGTAAACAATCCTCAAATTTAAACCATGAAAAATACGAACAACAAAATGCACGAAAAAGCAGTCAGCAAAGCGGCAGAAATGGGACTGGCCAGCAGTTTGACTGAAGTAGAAGACTTGAACGTAGAAGTGCAGTGCGATCCGGGCAAGATTGTTTCCGGTCAAGTGGAAACAGTAGAAATATTAGGTGAAGGCTTGGTGATGAAACAAGACCTGCGGATGGAGAAAATGGAAGTAGAAACCGAGGCGATTTCCATTAACGCCATGCGCGCTGCGATCGGGAACATCGAACTGGAAGAACCCACAGCGGCACAGCTTCGCGTTATCCTCACCGAACGGGATATCACCCGTGCTTTTGCCTCGGATTACATCCACCAAAAACTGCAAAAGTTGCGGGTAACAATTGATGGAGAACCGAAAACCCTGGACATTCAAAAGGTAGATTTTACGTTACCGGGAAAGGGTAAAATACACCTGAGTTGTAATGTCTGGGTGCGCGAAACCGGAGAAAGCAAGCCCGTCGCCTTTACCGCAGTGCCCCAGGTGCGATCGAATAATCACGGCGCAACCCTGACGGATATTTCTTATGGGGACAAACGGGAACTTTCCCCAGAACTCACCGCCGCATTGGTGGAGAAATCCGATGACATTCTCAACCTCCGCACCTTCGAGTTATCTGGCATTTCCCTGCAACTGGAAAACCTGGAGGTTAAAAAAGGGCAAATCAAGCTACAAGCGCAAGCCTATATCGAAGAAATTCCCACAGCTTAAAGCGGTGAGAAAAAGCCGATCGCAAATGGGCGATTGAAATCGCCCGCTTTAATTAACCAGCGATCGGACATGAGATTAATTTCCCCTAGGGTGATTCCCCCTTGGGTTATCTTTTGCCCGGTATTGCGGATTAAATACCCTCTTCAATGCGTCGCACATCGTCCGGGGAAAGTTGCAATTCTACGGCCCGCACCGAGTCTTCGATGCTGGAAATTTTGCTTGCGCCGGGGATGGGAAGGATACAGGGAGATTTGGCGCGCAACCAAGCCAAGACGATACAATAAACGGAGAAACCTTTTTCCTGGGAAAGTTGTTGGAGGATGCGAATATCGGACAGTTTGCTGACGCGACTGGAACCGCCGAGGGGACTCCAGGGAAAAAAGGTGAGTCCTTCTTTTTCGCAGTATTCGAGAACGCCGTTAGATTCGGGTAGTCGATGCCAGGGATTGTACTGATTTTGCACCGAGACGATTTCGACAAATTTGCGGGCGGTTTGAATTTGTTCGACGGAAAAATTAGACAGACCAATGTAGCGAATTTTGCCCGCTTCTAGGGCTTCTTTTGCCGGGGCGAGGGAGTCTTCGATCGCGTAATTCGGATCTGCTGCGTGGTATTGCCACAGGTCGATGGATTTTTCGCCGCCGAGGGCCTGGAAACTCTCTTGAATGGTTTGGCGCAAATGGTCTGGGTTGCCGTTGCGAACCCAGTTGCCATTCGGTCGCATCAGACCGCCTTTTGTGGCAACAATGACCTGGCTGGTATCGCCGGAATACTGCTGCAGTGCTTTGGCGATTAAGCGTTCGTTATGGTGCTTGTCCGATTCATCTTTGCAGTAGGAATCTGCGGTATCGATGTGTCTCACGCCGAGGTCGAGTGCGCGATGAATCACCGCGATCGCTTGCGACTCCGGGGGGCGGCTGCTCAATGACATCGGCATCCCGCCCAATCCAATCGCACTCAAAGTGACATCGGTATTTCCCAGTTTTTTCGTTTCCATACTCTACCCCAGTTGGTTTGATTTGGTTGGGACTTCCGCAAATCGTCCCATTGAAAGTGACCTGTAGGGTAGCGTTCGAGTTTGCCACCCTACCCGTAATTTAGGTGCGAAAGTCCGGTTGTTATCTTAGTGTATATCGCAAGAGTGCCCCGATCGCGTCAGTCTTTAGATAGAGATTCGCGGCGGCGCTCCAGTTTTTCCCCGATCGCCGCCGAGTTAGGCGCGGGTGAGGCGCGGCACAATGCTAGCTCGAAGCGCTGGTGTAGAAGCGCAGGGCGAAGCGCCAGAATGCCATCGAAGCGCAAAGCAAGGCGATCGCCAGCAAAAACGCCGCCAGCATCCACACCCATTCGATGCGCCCCAACATCGCCTGGGCGGGGATGGTGGTCAAAAATGCCACGGGAACGATAAAGGTGAAGAAGAAGCGATAAGCCGCTGGATAAGCCACCATCGGAAATCGACCGGCTTCGAGCAAGCCGCGCAGCACTTCGGTTACGTTATATATCTTGACAAACCAAATACTGGTTGCCCCCAGGATAAACCACAGACTGTAGAGGCTGATGATGCCGCACAGCAGGGGAATCGCACTCACCAGATAATCCCGTGCATGCAAGTTCAGTCGGGTGCCGGCATAACCAATTACCGCCAAACCCAACAGAAAATCTGGCAATCCCCAAGGGGAAACGGTGCGCGCCGAGAGCCAAAATTGCGAACTAATCGGTTTCAAGAGTACGAAGTCTAGGGTGCCTTCTTCCACGTGACGCACGATGCGGTTGAGGTTGGGAACCAGGAAGGTGGCGGAAATACCTTGCAGCAGGGTAAAAATGCCGAGAACGATTAAGGCTTCTTCCCATTGCCAGCCGGCAAAGTTATAATTTTGGCGGTAGAATAAAAACAAGGCAAACCAACTGCCGGCTAGATTGCCCAAACTGCTAAGTGCCGCTAACAAGAAGTTGACGCGGTATTCCAGTTCCGCCGCGATCGCCGCACTCCAAAACAAGATTAAGGTCTGTAGGTATCGTTTCATTTCCAGAATCGGTTCGCCTCCAATTGAGCGTTTCTTAGGGAAAGGGACAACGAAGACCACCCGGGGTTTTCCTACAGGAAATCCGCCCCGACACTGCAGCCGCCTCACGCTCCCCAACTTTATCAAAATTTCCCAAATTTTATCAAAATCAATCGCCAAAATCAAATCATTAAAATCTATCATTTGGCTGAAACCCAAAAAAATTCGGGACAATCTCGATGCGATCGCCTCGATGCTGGTTCAATCGGAACACAACCGGATTGGGACTTGCCATTGTCTCGCGATTAGTCAAACTTTTGCAAGGCAGAATTCAGGTAGAATCGGAAGTCAATGTGGGGTCTACTTTTACCGTAATTTTGCCGATGAAATTGCAAGTTTAATCCCCGATTTCGATGTTCGTGGAATTGGTTTTGCCGGGGGGAAGTAAATCCGGTGGAAAGAACCCTGAAAGCACCGGGCGAGAAGGAATATCCCCCGGATTTTCCTACGCGCCCATCCCGGAATACTGTCGCAAACCGCGACGCCACAACCAACGATTAATGACTAAAAATATTCCCGTCCAACCCAGCATCACTGCCACACTGCGGACCGCATCAACGGGCAATCCAACTAACAACGCCGCTGGAAAATGAATCAGATAGGGAAAGGGGGTCCATTGCACCACTTGGCGCACCGGTTCGGGGAAGACTTCCAGGGGAGCAACCATTCCGGAAAGAAACAAGTAAAATAACATCCAAAACTGTTCGATCGCCACAGCGCGTTCTATCCAAAACGAAAACAAGGCAAAGGTGTATTGAATCACAAACCGCAACACAAACGCGATCGCCACCACCACACAACACAGTAAAACTTGCCCCAGACTCGGCACCCAAAATGCCTCGGGGTACAGGGCAAAAAACAATAAAATCAGCCCGATAACAAAGGGCAACCGGGCAAATCGTTCGGCGACATGGGTAGCAAAATGATGCCATACCGGATCGATGGGTTGCAGTAATTTAGGAGAAAGCTTTCCTTGCACCACTTCTTTTTCAAACTCCCAAATCACCCATACCACCGTAAATTGTCGCACCAGAAATGCGGCAAAAAAATAGCGCGCAAATTGCACCGGTTCTAAGGCAAACTGACCCGCCTGGGAGGCTTCGATCCAGATGCCCATGAGAATAAATGGCAATGAACCAGAGAGCAACCAAAATAAAAGTTCGGCACGATATTCCACCAGGTAGGCGTAATAAACCGAAAGCAGGGTTTTGGCAATTTTCAAAAATCGAGGCATGATAGGATTTTAATTGATGTGCGAATCGTTTGTATTCGATGGGCAATGCCCACCCGACGACGAGGACATTACCCGATCGCACCGGCTTGAAATACGCGACCGATGACTTCTTCGATGGGCGGATCGGTGACGGTCAAATCTAGAATATCTAACTGTGCTAAAATCTGACTGACCGTGGCGGTGAGGGAGTCGCGCCGTACCAGCAAGCGCAGGGACTGACCCTCGATGGATTCTACTTCACCATAGGTAGAAACCTGCTGGCGTAGTTTGGCTTCATCGGCGACTGGGTGAGTCAGTTCCAGTTGCACCTCGCGATAGGGGGCAAAGCGATCGAGCAAGCCGGCTAAACGACCATCATAAATCAACTCGCCGGCATAAATCAAAATCACGCGATCGCACAGGGCGGTAATATCCGCCATGTAATGACTGGTGAGCAAAATCGTCGCCCCAGTGTGCTGATTGTACTCCCGCAAAAATTCTCGTACTCCCGCCTGGGCGTTGACATCCAAACCCAAAGTGGGTTCGTCGAGAAACAAAACCTGCGGATTGTGCAACAATGCTGCCATTAATTCTGCTTTCATTCGCTGTCCCAAAGACAGTTTTCGCACCGGTTGTTTGAGTTGGGGTTGCAGGGAAAGCATTTCGCTCAATTCGCCGATGCGGCGGCGACATTCTTTATCTGGAATTCCATAAACCGCCCCATTAATTCTTAACGAATCAATCGCCGGTAAATCCCAGATGAGCTGTTGCTTTTGTCCCATCACTAAAGTGATTTTTTGCAAGAATGGTTCTTGTCGGCGATAGGGGACGTGACCCGCCACTTCCACTACGCCGCGCGAGGGGTGAATCAAGCCGGTGAGCATTTTTAAGGTGGTGGTTTTCCCCGCCCCATTCGGGCCTAAAAAACCCACCACTTCCCCGGATTCGATCGCAAAGCTGACAGATTTAACCGCTTCCACTTGGCGATAGTTCCGGCGAAAAAAATGGCGCAGGGTGCCGGTGAGTCCCGGTTCTTTGATCGGGACTGGATAGATTTTGCTGAGTTGATCCGTAAAGATAATCGACATATTGTTTAGTTTACACAACAATTTACCCTTCTGAAGCACTGCATGTTCCATCTACAGGGATGGAGGGCGGGAGGGCACCCACCTTTTCCGCAAACCGATGCATCTGGGGCGGTGGGGGCCACGGGCGTCGCGGATCCATCCCCCCAGAGACCCCCCGCCCCTCCTCCGGTTCATTGGTGCGCGATCGCGACCGTCACACCAGCTTGTCTTTACAATTTTACTGCATGTTTTCTAACTTGCGGGTTGATGAGTTTCAAGTCATTATGTGTCATGGGTTGTGGGATTTAATTCACAAACTGCAATGAAAGCCGGAATTATTTTACCAAATCTCTTCCCCGGTAAATAGAGAGAAATAACTAACGCTAAAATAAGCTCGATCCAGGTGTACAATAAGAAAAAACGACAAACTCGTAATTCATTCACCCTTTACCCTTAACCTTTCTTTATTCACAGTTATCCCAAGGACGAGAAAATCTGATGATAAATCCGAATTCCGAATCAAGGGGTGCCAATTGTGGGGAGATTGCAGATACATTTCCATCACAGCAGCGCCTTGCATTATTAGAGGAACGATGTCGCGCTCTTGAGGCTACATTACGGCAAAAAGAAAGCGAATTAAACCGATACCGCACTTTATACGACGGAAACCCGTGTTTTTACGTAATCCTGGATAGTGACGGGGTGGTGTTGCAGGTCGATCGCTGGGAGGCACAGCGTCTGGGAGACCCCCCGCCAGGGTTGACGGGCAGCTCTATGTTGCAGTGGGTGTGGCCGGACGATCGCCCTTCTTTGCAGGAAACCTTGCAGGGCGCGACCCAGGAAGGAGCCACAATGATGACTTGGGAAGGTCGGTTAGAATTTCCCGGTCGGGCCGAGGTGCGCGTCTGCGCCACGGCGATTTCTGTGGCGCAGACGCCGCCGCCCACGGAGTCGGCGGGGCGAAGGGTGATATTGATCGCCCGAGAAAATGGCGATCGCCCCGTGGCAACCGCCCCACCCTGGGATCGCGACCCGAGATACTGCCGCATTTTTGAAACCGCACCGATGGGCATGGCGCTGATCCATTTAGAAACCCATCAATTCATCGAAGTCAACCCTACCTTGTGCAACATGCTGGGATATTCCCAGAGGGAATTAACCCAACGCACTTGGATGGACATTACCCCGGAAGAAGATATCGAGGAAAATATGCGCTGGGTAAAACAAGTCATCAGGGGCGAAAATGCCAGGAAGGGACTGGACAAACGGTATATTAAAAAAAATGGCGAGATAATCTGGGCCAATCTGAACGCTACGGTGATGGGAGACGCCGAGGGCAAACCGATTTATCGGTTGGGAACGATTCAGGATATCAGCGATCGCATCGCCAGCCAATCCGCCTTGCAAGACAGCGAACAACTGCTGCAAAATGTGTTGCAAACCCTGCCGGTGGGGGTGTGGATTCTGGACAAAAGCGCTCGCATCTTGCGCGGAAATTTGGCGGGAGAAAAAATTTGGGGGGGCGTGAAATATGTCACCAGCGATCGCTATGACCAATATTGCGCCTGGTGGCCCGACAGTGGCAAGCGAATCGAACCGGACGAATGGCCGGTAAAGCGCGTATTAACCACCGGAAAAACTTGCCGCAACGATATTATGAATATCCAAAGCTTTGATGGCAAGCGCAAAACCATTTTAACCACCGCCGTCCCCCTGCGCGATCGCGCCTCGGAAATCGTCGGGGCGGTGGTGGTGGCCCAGGATATCACCGAGCAACGATTGGTAGAAAATGCCCTGTGGGAAAACCAGCGTTCCATCCAAAAAATTGCCGATGCCACGCCGACGATTTTGTATCTTTATGATTGTAGAGCCAAACAAACGATTTACTGCAACCAACAAGTGAGCGAGCTGTTAGGATACTCGCCTAAAGCGGTGCAACAAATTGAGTCGATGTTTCCCTTCGGGTTGATTCATCCCCACGATCGCGACAGCTTGAGGCATAATATCGAGCGATTAATTGCCGCACCGGAGGGAGACATCGTAGAAACCGAATACCGACTGCGCGATGCGAGCGATCGATGGCGCTGGTTTGTGGGTCGAGATATTGTGTTTACCCGCACCGCCGAAGGGGTGCCGCAACAAATTCTCGGCACTGCAACGGATATTAGCGATCGCAAAGAAGTCGAGGCGGAATTAGAACGATATCGGCTGCACTTGCAGCACTTAGTTCGCATCCGGACCAGCAAACTGATCGAAACCAATCAAAAGTTACAGGCAGAAATCGCGGAACGCATCAGGACCGAAGAACAACTGCGCGAGAGCGAAAAACGCTATCGCCTGCTGGCGGAAAATTCCACCGATCTGATTTCCACCCACAATCGGGAGGGAATTTATCGCTACGTTTCCCCTGCCTGTACCACCCTGCTGGGGTACGATGCCGAGGAATTACTGGGTCATAACACTTACGAGTTTCTCCATCCAGAGGATATCGACACCATCCAACAATGCCACGCCCGGATTTTAGAACGGGCGGTGACCGACTCCGCGATCTACCGATTCCGGCACCGGGACGGGCATTATGCGTGGTTGGAAAGCACGATGCGCGGCGTGTGGGATAGCCAGACCGGAGAATTTATCGAGATTCAATGTGCTTCGCGCGAAATTGGCGATCGCGTGCGATCGCAACAGGCATTGCAAGACAGCGAAGAACGGTTTCGCCAGCTTGCCGAAAATCTCACCGATGTGTTTTGGATGATAAGTGCCGATCGCCGCGAACTCCTGTACGTCAGTCCCGCCCTAGAGAGGATCTGCGGTCGTGCTTGTGCCAGTTTGTACGAACGCCCAGAATCCTTTCTCCAGTGGATTTATCCCCCCGATCGCCACCGAGCGATTGTCAGCTTCGCCGATTTGCCCGGGGGAAACTACGATGAAGAATATCGCATCCAACGACCGGACGGTGAAATCCGCTGGATTCGCTCCCGGGCATTTCCGGTGCGCGATGCTTCCGGGGTCATTTATCGGATTGCCGGCATTTCCCAGGATATCACGGAACTGAAACAAGCACAAGCGGAAAAAATCCAACTGATCGCCTCTTTGCAAGACAGTCAGCACTTTATTCAAAAAGTTGCCGACACCGCCCCGGTGATTATTTATTTGTACGATATTCTCCAACAGCGCAACCTGTATGCCAACCGCGAGATTGCCGAGGTTCTCGGGTACACCCCGGAGCAAATCCAGGCAATGGGAGGTGACGCGATGCCTATGCTGCTGCATCCGGAGGATTTAGAGAGGCGATCGCAGCACTTGGAACAATTCGAGCGCGCCAGCAACGGCGAAATGTTTCAGTGCGAGATCCGCATCAGAGATGCCAGGGGAGAATGGCGCTATTTGCAATGTCAGGAAACCGTCTTCGCCCGCACCGCACAAGGACAACCGCAACAAATTCTCGGGGCGGCGATCGATATTACCGATCGCGTCTTAGCCGAAGCCGCAATTCGCGAAAGTCGGGAAAAATATCGGGTATTATTTCAAGTGTTGCCCGTGGGCATTTCCGTCAGCGATAACCGGGGCAATTTAATTGAAGTTAATAAGGCTTCCGAGCGGATTCTCGGGATTTCCAAACGCCAGCATAATGGGCGACAACAGGATAGCCGAGACTGGCAAATTTTGCGTCGGGATGGGTCGCCGATGCCGACGGCTGAATTTGCCGGGGTCAGAGCGCTCAGGGAAGGACGACTGGTGGAAAATCAAGAAGCCGGGGTGGTGAAACCCAATGGGGACATCACCTGGATTCGCGTCACTGCAGCGCCCATTCCCCTGGACGGCTATGGGGTGGCGATCGCCTATATGGATATCACCGAACTCACTCAGACGATGGAAGAACTGCGCCGCAGCGAACGCAAATTTAGAACCCTGGCGGAAAATATTCCCGATATTGTGGCTCGCTTTGACCGAAACCTGCGCTATCTTTACGTCAATCCGGCGATCGCAACCGTAACGAACTCGAGCATCGCCGATTGTATCGGCAAAACCCATCAAGAGTTAGGAATCTCGGCAGAAGTGGCATCGGCGTGGAATACCATGATGCAAACCGTATTTGAAACCGGTCGCGACGCGGCGATGGACTTGGCATTTCCCACCGCCAAGGGCATCCGGTACTATCACGTTTACCTGGTTCCGGAATTTGGCGACAATAGTGAGGCACACTCGCGCCGCCTATCGGTGGAGTCGATTCTTTGTATCAGCCGGGACATTACGGTTCGCAAGCAGATGGAAGACTCCTTGAAAATGGCGCGGGCACGGCTGCAACATTTGATTGCGGTCAGTCCGGCGGCGATTTACAGTTGCAAGCCCTATGGCGATTTCCTTCGCCAGAGCTTCGCTTACCGCGCCATTACCTTTATCAGCCATAATGTGAGCGCAATGGTGGGCTACGACCCGCAGGAGTTTCTCGATGCTCCTCACTTTTGGAGCGATCGCGTTCATCCGGAAGACCTGCCCCAGGTGTTGGCGCGCGGGGCGCAGCTATCCCACGCCAAGTCTCTGGTGTGCGAATACCGCTTCCGCACTGGAAATGGTGACTATCGCTGGATTTACGATGCAGTGCAACTGGTGTGCGATGAGGCGGGAGATCCTTTGGAATTGGTCGGCTCTTGGATCGATATCAGCGATCGCAAAGCCGCCGAGGAACAACTGCTGCGCCTCAGCCAAACCGTGGAAGCCGCCCGGGACGCGATCGCAATTGCCGACCCGCACCAAACCCCATTATATCACAATCCGGCATTTGTCAAGCTGTTTGGCTATACCGTCGCCGACTGCATCGCCCTGGGCGGCCCTTGTGCCCTCTATGCCGATCCGACCCTAGGGACGGAAGTTTTCGAGGCCATTTCCCGGGGAGACGCCTGGACCGGGGAAGTGCAGATGCTCACTCGTGAGGGAGAAACCCTGGATATTTTACTGCGCGCTTATGCAATTAGCAACGATCGCGGAGAGTGCATTGGATTAGTGGGGATTCATACCGATATCAGCGATCGCAAGCGCATGGAACAAGAACTCGCCCACCATGCAGCGGAGTTGGCGCGATCCAATCGCGAACTAGAACAATTTGCCTATATCGCCTCTCACGACTTGCAAGAACCCTTGCGGATGGTTGCCAGTTACACCGAGCTTTTGTCCCGACGCTATCGCGGTCAACTGGATGAAAAAGCTGACAAATTTATTGCCTATGCCATCGATGGGGCAAACCGAATGCAGCAGCTTATCGATGACCTGTTGCAGTATTCCCGGGTGGGCACTCGAGGCAAGCCTTTTGTACCAGTAGATATGCAAGAGATTTTTACCACAGTGACCCGGAATTTGCAAATGGCGATTGAGGAGCGCGCGGCGGTGGTGACTTGCGCCGATCTGCCGGTGGTGAATGGAGACAACACTCAATTGCTACAGTTGTTGCAAAATTTAATTGGGAATGGGATCAAATACTGTGAAGCGCGATCGCCTCGGGTTCATCTGGATGTCACCTATGGCGACAACGAATGGCTCTTTTCCGTGCGGGATAATGGCATTGGTCTCGACCCCAAATTTTCCGATCGCATTTTTTTGATTTTCCAGCGCCTCCATACCCGGGAAGAATATTCCGGCACCGGCATCGGATTGGCGATTTGCAAGCGAATTGTGGAACGCCACGGCGGTCGCATTTGGGTAGAATCCCAACCCGAAATTGGTTCTACCTTTTATTTTACCCTGCCCGATTCTCTCACCGGCAATTCCGGCGCTTGAACCGACAATTATTGCTTCTTTAACGCGATTTTAACCGGGTTCCCAGCGCCAAATCCTGGTATGTTCTGTCATCGAGTAACTGATGCTATATCAAGTCCGGATAAACCCAACTTTTATAATTTCCATGCTTCCATTAAAACTGGCAAAATGGCTTGACAAATTACCAGAATTAATTCCCAAATGTTTACTCTCCTTGCCTGGGTGCCGACCCTTCCGTTAGCGCCGAATTTACAACCATTTTGCTGGATCTCGGGATACAGGCTATTCGGTGAGCTAGGAGTTGAATTTTTCCGTAAACTTCCGCCCAGTTTTTAAGGATGCCGACGATGGATATCCGGATGAGAGAAACCCTGGAACATCCCGCTGGATAAGCTTGGGGAGTTCTGGGGAACCAAGGAAAAAGAAAAGTTCTAAAAAAAACCTGCAACGGCGGGCGATCGCCCAGGGATGTCAGAATATTTTAAGGAGCAGTTGAAAAAGGGATAATTTAGAGTACGATATGAAACGGATGGGCAATTCTGTATCCGAGAGGTTGCCATCGGCGTTCCACCGTATGGCCTCCCGAATGCACCACTGATTGCCTAGGGCAGATTTGGATTGAATACCGCAATTTAGAGCTGGCAACTTGCCAGAGAAAAAAAGAGGCTGAAAGGCGACCAAATTTATTAGAGGTGTTTTATGAAACCTGAAGTGCTTCAAGTTCTGTTAGTAGAAGATAACCTGGGTGACGCCGAACTGCTGCAAGAGCTATTAGAAGAAGCAACCGGCAGTGAATTTGAGGTGAAAGCCGCGATCCGCTTGTCAGATGCCTTGACTCACTTGAGCGAAAATAACTATGAAGCGATTTTGTTAGATTTATCCCTTCCCGATAGTCAAGGACTCGATACCCTGGTGCGGGTACAAGAAGTTGCCGATCGCCAGCCGATTATTGTATTAACCGGACTCAATGACGAAGAAATAGCCGTGCGGACGGTGCGACAGGGGGCGCAGGATTATTTAATCAAGGGACAACTCAATGGCGTATTGCTCGGGCGAGCGATTCGCTATGCCATCGAGCGCAAACGAGTCGAAATGGCCATGCGTTATGCATTAGACCAAGAACGAGAAATGCGGGAATTAAAATCGCGGTTTGTCTCCACCATTTCCCACGAATTGCGATCGCCCCTGACCACGATTTTCGCCTCAGCGGACTTGCTACACAAATTTAGCTCGCGACTGAACGAGTGCAAAAAAGGGGAAATGCACCAGCAAATCAAAGCAGCGGCGCAGCGGATGAATCAGCTACTCGATGATGTGTTAACCATATGGAAAGCCGAATCTGCCGAACAGCCATTGATTCCGGTTTTGATGGATTTAAAGCAATTTTGCCGGGATTTAGTCGAGGAATGTCACATTCAACTGGAAGATTTGCAATCGTCGCACAGGGGGGAAAGCGATCGCACCATTGTATTTGTCAGCGATTGTTCCAGTTGTCCCGCCTGCGTCGATCGCAATTTATTGCGACAAATATTGAGTAACTTGCTCTCCAATGCCATCAAATATTCCCCCCAAGGCGGAACGGTGCGCCTCGAGCTAAACTGTGATGGGAGCAATGCCATTTTCCGGATAAAAGACGAAGGCATCGGCATTCCCGAGTCGGATCTAGACAAGTTATTTTCCACCTTCTATCGCGCCAGTAATGCCGGGGGGATCTACGGCACCGGATTGGGATTAGCGATTGTGAAAAAAGCGGTAGAATTGCATGGGGGTGCGATCGCCGTGAGCAGCGAAATCGGCGTGGGTTCCACCTTTACCGTCACCCTTCCCTTATCTCCCACCTTCCTCGGGAACGCCTCGCGCACCGTGGAGGAAAAATCGTGAGCGGGCGATCGCCCCTCGGGAAAACTTGTTTTAAAATCGCAATAGGTGGGTTGTCCAGTTCGATCCGACGATCGCCCGGTTTCCGGGCTGTCAACCCCACGAAATGGCAACTCAGCATCAAAAAATGTATGATATCAAGTCAAAGAACTAGAAACCGCGCAGATTCTTTAGAACGAGGCATGGGGGAGATATTGACTCACATTTTACTGGTGGAAGACCATCTCGGGGATGCTGAATTGCTGCAAGAAATTTTATCCCTCGTCAGTGCCGATCGCTTTCACATCGATTGGGTGCAACGAGTCAGCCAAGCCTTAGAATGCTTGGGTGAGGTGGGATTTGATGTGGTATTGTTAGATTTATCCCTACCCGACTCCCAAGGGTTAGAGACCCTGATGCGGGTGCAAGCCGCCGCCCCCACCGTACCGATCGTGGTGCTAACGGGTTCGAATGACCAACAACTGGCGATCGCCGCAGTTCGCAACGGCGCGCAAGATTATCTGGTCAAAGGTCAGTTAGATGGTGCGGGCATCTCCCGGGCGATTTACTACGCGATCGAGCGCAAGCAAACCTTAGAACAACTGCGACAAAGCGAAGAACGGTTTCAAGCCCTCGCCGCCGATCGCGACGCCCAAGTGCAAGAGCGCACCCGGCAATTGCAACAAGCCCTAGAGTTTGAAGCCACCCTGAAACGGATTATGGAAAAAGTCCGCGACAGCCTCGACGAAAGCCAGATTTTACAAACAGCGGTGGAAGAATTGGCGATCGGGCTAAATGTGGACTATTGCGATGCAGCACTCTATGACAGTGCTTTGCGCCTCGCCCGGGTATGTTACGAGTATAGTAAAAATTATCCCTCATTTTTGGGGCGCGTGGTGCAGATTGCCGACACGCCAGAGATTTATTCCCAATTGCTCAGGGCACAGACGGTACAGTTTTGTCCCCTGGTAATTGGTAGTGCACCCGATCGCGCCGCAATTTTAGCCACGCCGATTTTTGACGAATCCGGGGCGATCGGGGATTTGTGCTTGTTTAAACCCGCCGGGGACACCTTCAGCGAACCAGAAAGCCGACTGGTGCAGCAAGTGGCGAATCAATGCGCGATCGCCGTGCGTCAGGCGCGCCTCTATCAAGCCGCCCAAGCGCAAGTGAGGGAACTCGAACGGCTCAACCGTCTGAAAGATGATTTCCTCAGTACCGTCAGCCACGAACTGCGAACCCCAGTGGCGAATATTAAAATGGCGGCGCAAATGTTAGAAATTATTCATACCCAGCATAAATCCGCCTCAGAAACCGCAAAGGCCCCAGCCTCCCTGCTCCAACGGGGCGATCGCTACATCAAAATTTTACAAACCGAGTGCGATCGGGAAATGAAATTAATCGAAACCATCTTAAACCTACAGCGACTCGATGCCGGCGTAGAATCCATCGAACTGAGCGCCATTAACTTACAACAGTGGATTCCCTCCTTAATTGCCCCTTTTGAACCTTTGGTACAAAAACAGCAACAACGCTTGCGCCTGGATATCCCATCCACCCTACCCCCAGTGCTGTGCGATAGCGGCATGTTAGGGCGCATCCTGTCAGAATCCATCGAGAATGCCTGTAAATATACGCCCCCCGGAGAAGAAATTGCGATCGCCGTACAGCGCGATCGGCAGCACTTGCGCTTTCAAGTCAGCAACACCGGCGTGGAAATTCCCCCAGAAGAACTCCCCCATATTTTCGATAAATTCTATCGCGTCCCCAGCACCGACCCCTGGAAACATGGCGGAACCGGATTGGGATTGGCTCTCGTTCGCAAACTCACCGAACACCTCGGCGGCACCATCCAAGCCACTAGCGGCGACAGCAAAACCTCCTTTATCGTCGAATTGCCCTGGAGGTCCGCCACCGATACCGCCAATTCCCCCCTCTTCAACCCAGAATAATCGCGATCGCGGGTACCGCCCCCTTGCTATGCTAGATTGTGGGACTCGCGCCCCCTCGATCGCACCGGAAAACTGCCCTTGATTTGCAATGCTCAATCACCCTCACCCTGCCAAACCCAATCGCCCCGCCCCCTCCCACCCCCATCAACCCCACGCCGCCGCGATCGCCCAACTAGACTTGATGATTCGCGCCCGCTACCCCCTGCTTTACCTCGTCGCCGTGGAAGAAGAACCGGTGGAAGTCGTACTGCACAATGTCGCTCATTTGTCAACCCCCCAACGAAAAGTATTTTTCTGGGATATCGTGCGCGGATGGCAAGACAACAACGCCGCCAAAGGATCCGTCATGGCAGCCCTCGATCGGATCGCCAAAGCACCCCCCCAAGAATATGCCATTTTCGTACTGCGCGACTTGCACCCCATCCTCAAACATTCCGCCTCGGAAAAAAACATGCCCATCATCCGAGAATTGCGGAATCTCACCCGGGAATTAAAACGCTCTCGCAAAACCTTAATCCTCACCGCTCATACCCTCGAAATTCCCCCAGAATTGCGCGAAGAAATCACCATCATCGACTTTCCCTTACCCGACATTAACGAAATCAACTACTTAATTTCTCAATTCGTCAAACCCGAAAAACTCAACATCAATGGATTAGCCCGAGAACAATTAGTCAAAGCTTGTCAGGGATTGAGCCGCACCCGAATTCAGCGCGTCTTAGCCAAAGCCCTCGCCGCCAAACAACAAGTCAACGAAACCGATATCGATAGCGTACTCGAAGAGAAAAAACAAGCCATTCGTCAAACCGGGATTTTAGACTTTTTGCCCACCCGAGAATCCCTGAAAAATGTCGGCGGTTTGGACAATCTCAAACAGTGGGTGCAGATGCGAAAAGATGCCTTTACCGAAGAAGCGCGACGCTACGGCATTCCCAACCCGAAAGGTATCTTGCTCGTCGGCATTCAAGGCACCGGAAAATCCCTATGCGCCAAAACCATTGCCCACGAATGGCGCTTGCCTTTATTGCGCTTAGATACCGGGCGCTTATTTGGCGGCATCGTCGGCGAAAGCGAAAGTCGAGTACGTCAGATGATTCAACTGGCGCAAGCTTTGGCTCCTTGCGTGTTGTGGATTGACGAAATCGATAAAGCTTTCGGGAATATTAGTGGCGGTTCCGATGGGGATTCTGGTACCTCTCGCCGCGTGTTTGGCAGTTTGATTACTTGGATGCAGGAAAAAACCGCTCCCGTGTTTATTGTTGCTACTGCTAATAACGTGAAAATTCTGCCAGCGGAATTGTTGCGAAAAGGGCGATTTGACGAGACGTTTTTTCTGAATTTGCCTACAGAAAGGGAGCGCGAAGAGATTTTTAAAGTCCACCTGCAGCGCCTGCGCCCCAGTCGCCTGCGCGATTTTGATTTCGCTTTGCTCGGGCAACATTCCCGGGAATTTAGCGGGGCGGAAATCGAACAGGCGATCGTGGATGCCATGCACCGGGCATTTAGCTCGGTTGTGAATGGACAACGCCGGGATTTTACTACGGAAGATATCTTGCGGGAGATGGAAGAAACCGTGCCCTTAGCCGCGATCGCCCGCTCTCAAATCGAAGAGTTAAAACAATGGGCCGCCCAAGCCGGTGCCCGCACCGCCTCCAACGATACTCAGTTACTCGAAGAACTGAAAAAACAGTGGTTAAATCGACAATAAACGGGGGCGTTTGTCATTCATTGTTTTACTCGTTTATCCCAGGATATGGGGAATTCAGTTAACAGGTTCACTCAGAAGGATTAAACTACCATGTCTCATTTTACTACGATAAAAGTCCAAATCAAACAAGGGGAAATTCTGCAAGAATGCTTGCAGGAATTAGGCTATTGCGTAGAGCGCGATCGCAAAGTGCGCGGCTATGGCGGGAAAACCACAAAAGCCGATTATGTCATCAAACAACCCAATGGCTACGATATCGGATTTCGTCGCCAAGCAAACCGTTACGAACTGGTAGCGGATTTGTGGGGGGCGCGGATTAATGCCGAGGAATTGGTGAATGCGATCGGGCAAAAATATGCCTACAAAACCTTAATGACATCGGTGCAAGAACAAGGGTTTAGTGTAGAAACAGAAGAAACCTTAGAAGATGGCACGATGCGGGTTGTGGTGGGGCGTTGGATGTAGAAAAAAAGCCCCGCACCCTGAAGGGTAAGACTCAAATCAAACCTTCGCCCGCACCAAGCGGGCTATTTTGAGCAGACACCTTATGATTCGGGGCATCATCCAGCTTTTGCCGCAGAACAATCCCGGAAAAAAATGCTATCCTCAATTAAAATAAGGTATAGCCAACAGGGGTAAAGCGATGTCACATTTTAAGAGCATCAAAACCCAGATTCGCGATGTAGAGTCGTTGCGAAAAGCATTAGCGGATGTGGGATTTAGCACAGTAGAAGTCCACGATACGCCGCAAGGGCTTTACGGGTTTGAGGGAAACCTGCGCCCGGAAACCGCCGAAGTGATTGTGCGCCGAAAATATATCGGTTCTGCGAGTAACGATATCGGATTTAAGCGTCAGGTGGATGGGCAATTTACGGCGATAATTTCCAATTACGATCGCGGCAAATATTCGCAAGAGTGGGTGAATCAACTCACCCAACGCTATGCCTATCATACCTTGATTGCCCGATCCGGTACGGAAGGATTTAGCATCGAGTCAGAAGAAAGCTTAGAAGACAGGACCGAAGCGGGTGGTGGTGGGGAAATGGGTGTAGCGATCGCTGCCATTGGGTTAGTTTAAGCTCAGCTTATTGTAACTTGGCGATCGCGCCGGCGTCTACCAAGGTTTCCCCGGTGAGTACATCGCGCACGGTGGCCAACAATACCCGCTGTGCGTTAACTTCAAACTGCACCGCGATCCGATCGACCCCCAATTGTCCCGGAGGGTTCAAGCGCGCCACGCACACCGAGGAGCGATCGCGATTTAAAGCGCGAAACTGTTCTTGAGTTTGCACCTGGGTACTGGTCATCCGACCATACTCATCATACATCACTTCTGCCTGAGAAATTTCCCCCACTTCGCCGATATCCAGGCGAATTTCCCGCTGACCCTCGATCGCCACTTTTAAAATCAGGGGTTCCGCCCGCGCCGTAGGATATTTAATTCCCTTTTCAAACAAAGGATAATAAAAATGCCGCGCTTGTGCGGGATCCCAGAGACGAATCGCATAACTGTGGTGCAGATAATCCTCTACCTTAACATAATCGCGCAATGCCAGCGCGCCATGTGCCACCGCTTCGAACGGCTTATCCATTTTCACTCGCGATCGGCCAAAATAAGACAGAATTAAACTCTGCACCGCCGGAATCAAACAACTTCCGCCCACCAGCAACACTTGCTCGATATCCGATTTCGAGATGCCCTTTCCCAGGGCGATCGCCACCACCTCATCCAACGCTTGGCGCAACTGTTCTAACAACAGTCGCTTTTCCAAAATCTCCTCCAACCCTTCCCGACTCAACACCACTTCGTGAGACATAAAATTCTCATCATCAAACCAACTTTCTTTCGCCTCCTGCTGGCGAGACAATTTCATCTTCAATCGTTCGGCAATTTCTAACAAATTTTGCCATCCCACCGAACCCACTTGCGCTTTCGACAATCCAATCTGCTGCAAATACTCTTCCACAATCCAGATATCGATATCGATACCCCCCACATAAGCATCCGACTTTGCCAGTACCTCCGCCTGCAACACCTTGTTTTCCCCACTCCCCAGAGCAGTGCGAACCAGGCTCAAATCCAGGGTTCCGCCGCCAAAATCCACCACCAGCACCACCGTTCCGGGTTGGTTCACCGCATAGCCCAAAGCAGCGGCGGTAGACTCATCCACGATATTGATTTCAGGCACACCGAGTTTATCTCCCATCTCGCGAAACCAGTCGAGATAGCGCTCGAATGCGCCCACCGGCACTGCAAACACCACCCGGGAGGGTTGCACGTGAGCGCGGGCGAGTCGCTGCCAAATTTCGCCGATAAACTGTTGCGAAATAGTGGGGGCCGAGTAGCTGTATCCATCCAGCACTCGGGGCGGCGGTTGAAAGTCTGCCGCTAAATCCCGCTTAAAGCCTTGAAAGAGGCGATCGGGTTGAGCGAGTCCCAAGCGCGTGGATATCACTTGCTGTCCGACAATAAGGTGATTGCCCGGTTTCACAAACACTTGAGAAGGGATGACGGGGATTTCTCGGCTTTCCCCGTTGCGTTTCTTCATTTTAAAGATGCGCGAAATTTCCCTAAATCGGAGGGTTTCTGGGGTATTGCGGTCTGGGTTGAGGATACTGACGACGGTATTGCTCGTGCCGAAGTCGATCGCAAGAGTAGTCATAGAAAATCTGCTGGATGGTGGATGGTGGATGGTAGATGGGCGTTTCCCGTTCCCCTGCCCTCGCACGTTCAACTCTCGCTGGTGACATTCGCGGGCAAAGTGCGGCTCACTTTAGCGGGGCAGAGAATGCGATCGCCGATGCGATAGCCCACAAACCGCACGTAGGCGCGATCGCCCGGTTGAATTTCCTCCGCATCGGCTTGATGCAGTTGCGGATCGTACTCCACCGCTTCCCATACCGCACCAATGCGATCGCACCCCCAACTTTCGAGCAAATTATCCAAAGGGGCAAATAGCCCGGTGAGATTTTTCGCCGGTAAATCCGGCTTCGCCTCCACCAATTGCCGCACGGTGGGATAATTGGCGAGCAAACTTTGCAATTGCTCGAAGGTTGCATCCCGAACATCCCGCGCCACCTCAGCCTTTTGCTCCTCCAATTGCGATCGCAGTCGCAAACATTGTTGGCGCAATTGTTCCGCAACGCCTTCCTCCGGGGTGGGAGAAACCGCCACCGAGGTTGACAAAATGCCCAATTTCTGCTCCAGTTGTGCCACGGTCCACTCCAGGGCGCGCGCCAGTTGGGCGAGTTCCGAGAGTTTCACCTGTGCCAGGGACCCCCGGCGGATTTGACGCAAGCGCAGGGGATTTAAGCCGGATTTTTCCGCCAGTGCCTTCCAGGAGGGAATGTCAAGCTGCATCATCCGATCGCGCAACCAGCGATCGTGCGGCATCGACTTGCCCTTCAGCGCCTCAGACCCCACTGCGCCCAAAATCAGCAGCAAACTGCCCAACCACAACACGTAACCGAAAAAAATCAGATTCGGATCCTCTATCATCCCACACCCCTATTTACCCTTCTGTGACCCACTCTGTGGTTTCCGTGACCATATTTTCTGACTCCTGATAATATTCCGGCAGCAATTCTCGCGATTCTACCTCCCCGATCGCCTCCTCCATCGCCGCCGTAGTTTCAATACAACTGTCACCCGTGGCATTAAGCACGGTTTCGATTACTTTCCCATCTTTGCCGATGCGATATTCAACTTGGCGATATTCTGCCACGATCGCTCCCTCCTGTGGTTGCGGTTAACTGCTCATATCATGTCCGGGCGATGGTTCGTGAAAGCGGGCGATGGAAATCGCGACGCAGGCTAATTTTTGGGCATCGATTCCGGCGGACATGATATCAAAGGCGAAATTTATCCCTTTTTTCTATTCTATGCCGATCTGCCGCCCGGGGGCGAGGGAAGGGGGTAGTTATCCCGTGGGGGGGTTGAGTTTGCCACATAGCCAGGCGATCGCCGCCGCCGATGCTTCCGCCAAAACGCTAATCAGACGGTAAAACGCCACCGCCCCTAAAATTACGGCGGCGGAGAAATTGCCTTTCAGCAGGGCGATCGCCGTTGCCTCAAATACCCCAATTCCCCCAGGAGCACCGGGCACCACCAATCCCAGCAACCAGGCAAAACTAAACGCCCCCAACAACATCGGCAACTGCGTCACCTGTACCGGCGTCATCGCCTGTACCGCAAACATAAACCCCACCCCGCGAAATAGCAAAAAGCCGAATTCTCCCAAAAAGGGTAACGCCGGATAGCGCGCCAGTTGCGCCGCAGGGGGGGTCGATTCCGGGTTGGGGGTTTCCGCTGGCGCGTCGGATCCCGGCGCTTTCTGGCTTTTTTTTAGTTTTTTCTGACCGAGAAATTGAACGATCGGGTTTAAAATTTTCGGATGGATGCCGATGAGGACCGCCCCTAACCCCAGGAATTGGAAAATTGCCGTGGCGGTACCGGCACTCCCACCGGTGGGGGCATTTTGCAACAGATTGCCACTGCCGAGTAAGGCAATAATAAACGCCGAAGCTGCCATGAGCAAGGGTTCGAGCAAGACGCTTAGTGTAGCGACAGGCAGAGAAACACCGCGACCCGCCACTGCCGTGATGCGTCCGTAAAAATGCCAGACGTTGCCGGGTAAATACTTGGCAATATTGGTGGTTAAATAGACTTGCAGTCCCCACCCCAAGGGTACCGGTTGGTTGAATTCAGCCAGGATCCACAGCCACACCCACCCGGACCACAGATGGGCAAGCATGGTGATGCCCAAGGCGATCGCTAAGGCTATCCAACTCGACTGGGTAATCTCAATATTGGCCACCGCTGCGGCATTATCTTTCAGGGTTTGCGCTAAAAAAAACAGGGTTGCGCCGAGGATAAACCAGCGCAGATAAGGCTTCAGGCGGGATAAAATGGGTTTCATCTTGCGTTAAGGTTACAGAAGAGCAACAGGCAGGATCGGTGATATTCTCCCTGCGGCTTTGTTTAACACTGTAAACGAAAGAGTATAGAGTGGCTCGTGCCGCCACAAACCCTGCGCCTAACCGGATTTTAAGTTAAATTTTGTAAATTTTAATTGACAATTTCTCCGCCGCGAAATAGGCGATCGCCCGGGATTGCCAGCCCGAAAGCGATCGAGCAGACCCCCGGAGAAATTGCCCTAGGGTGGGAAAAACCACTCGAGAATCCCTGCAAACGCCGTAACATTGAAACGCGCCAATGATATAATTAGCCCTTGGCAAATCTAGGGAAAGCATTCATTATTTATCACAACCATGTTGAGCGCGATCGAGTTTTTCGACGAAACCTTTTATTTGGCACAAAATCCCGACGTAGCCAGTGCCTTAGCCGCCGGCACGTTAACCCGGGCATTCGAGCATTTTACTCAGTTCGGCCAATTTGAGCAACGGCAACCCACCGCCCTCTTCGACCCGGACTATTATCTCACTTTAAATCCCGATGTAGCTGCTACAGTGGCAGAGGGCAACGGCACGGCATTCGGACATTATATCATCTTCGGCCAACGGGAAGGACGCAACCCCAGTTTCTTTTTCGACAACACTTACTATCTCGGCACCAACGCCGATGTAGCGGCTGCGGCTAGGGAAGGCGAAATCACGGGTATTCAGCATTTCGCCTTGTTTGGCGAAACCGAAGGACGCAACCCGACAGACTTGTATAACGAAGCCTATTATTTAGCGCAAAATCCGGACGTAGCGGCAGCAGTGGAGCGGGATGAAATTAGCGGCATTCAGCACTATGTGAAATTTGGGGCGGCAGAAGGGCGGGAGTTTACCCCATTTATCGAACCGAATGGGTCTAGCTTGCCCAATGGGGTGGCTGCCGGCGATGTGACGCCAAACTCGGCGATGTTGTGGACGCGCAGCACGCAAGCCGGTCCGGTGGTGTTTGAATATGCTACTGATGCGAATTTCAGCACGATTGTGGGGCAACAAACCGCGATCGCCACAGATCCGACGGTACCCCTGCAGGTGGCGATCGACTCGTTAACCCCGCAAACCCAATATTACTATCGCGCCACCGATGCCAGCGGCACCGTGGCCCAGGGCAAATTCCGCACCTCCACCCCACCCGGCACCTCGGCCCGTTTGCGCTTCGGCGTCAGTGGCGACTGGCAAGGGGAACTGTCCCCCTATCCCTCCATTTCCAACGTAGCGCAGCGGAATTTAGACTTTTTCGTGCTCATGGGCGATACCCTAGAAGCGGACAGCCAATCCTCGGATTTACCCGGCGTGCGACAGGCGGCTACTTTAGAAGAGTTTCGCACTAAGCATAACGAAATCTATTCCCAGCGGTTCGGGTTTAATCGGTGGGCGCAGTTGCGGGCCGATACCGCCACCTACGCCACCTGGGACGACCACGAGATTACCAATAACTTTGCCGGCGGGGCGGCCCCGGGCGAGTCGCCACAGAAAAACGACATTTTCGGCACTGCAGGCGCGTTTACCAACGATACCGCCGCCTTTGATGCCGGGTTGCGCGGGTTTTTGGATTACAAACCGCTTCAGGAACGGGTTTATGGGGAAACCGGGGATGCGCGCACGGCGGGAGAGCAGGCATTGTATCGGTATAACCTCCACGGGAACGAAGCGGCGACCTTTATTTTGGACGTGCGGTCTTTCCGCGATGCTCCCTTAGAGTCGATTTCGGAAACCGCGAGCGAAGCTGAAGTCAACCAGTATTTGCAAGATGCCTTTGCACCCGATCGCACCATGCTCGGTGCGGCACAATTGCAGCAGTTGAAAGATGACTTGCTGGCGGCGGAAAATAGCGGCGTCACCTGGAAGTTTATCATGTCTACCGTGCCAATGCAGCACTTCGGCATCCCGGTGGCGGGAGAACGCTGGGAAGGATTTGCAGCGGAACGCACGGAGTTGTTGCGCTTTATCGAGCAAAACGATATCGATAATGTGGTGTTTGTGACGGGGGATTTTCACGGGAATGTGGTAAACAACGTTACCTATCAAGAAGGGGTGGGACAACCGCAAATCCCCACCGGTGCGTTTGATGTGATGGTCGGTCCGGTGGCAATTCAGTTGGATATCGGATCTGGCCCGTTTGCCGCACCCTTTGGCACCGCCACCGTGACCTTTACGCCGGATGAATTGCTGCCCGAATCGGAAAAAGAGCGCTATCGGGCGATGACGGATGTGGCGGAAAAGAATGCATTTGCGCGACAGGTGATTGACAATCGGATCGTGCCGTTGGGATATGACCCGGTGGGGTTAGAAGGGTCGGAAATTGACGCGCAGTTGCTGCAGGGGTCGTATTTTGCCGGCCATAATTATGGATGGACTGAGTTTGAAATCGACCCGCAGACGCAACGGTTATTGGTGACTACTTGGGGGGTGGAACCTTATACCGAGGCAGAATTGGAGGCCAATCCCCAGGCGATCGCCACCCGCAATCCCTCGATTCGCATGCAGTTTCTCGTGGATCCGGCACAAGGGGGTGCCCCCAATCTGCCAGACCCAGTGGAAAATGCCGTGACCCAGGCGATTTCGCAAGCGTTTGGCGTCTCTCCCTCGGACGCGGCGATCGTCTCGGTGCAGCGGGAAACTTGGCCGAATGGCTGTCTCGGTTTGGCCGCCCCCGGGGAACTTTGTACTCAAGCGTTGGTTCCCGGTTGGCAGGTGACGGTGCAAAGCAGCGGGCAAGTGTTTGTGTACCGCACCGATGAGTCGGGTTCCACGGTTCGCCTCGACGAACAAGCCTCGCAATTATAATCTCACTTATATCTCGTTCCCTGGCTCTGCCTGGGAACGCCCAGTGGGAGGCTCTGCCTCCGACTCCCTCTTTCCTTCTTTCCTAGCCCGAATCTGTGATTGCCGCGTTTTTCCCCAATTCAAAAACCAAGTCCATCGCTCATCTGGAAAAGAACCGCTATAATTGGTCAACACTTATCACCCATTCGCGAGTCAATCAGAGCCATGCTGACCCCTAACGACTTATTTGATGAAGGGTATTATTTACTCAAAAATCCCGATGTGGCCGCAGCGGTTGCCAATGGGATTGTGGCCAGTGGATTGAACCACTTCCTGGCCTTGGGAGCCGCAGAAGGGCGCGACCCGAGTGCCTTTTTCGATTCTAACTATTATTTGGCAGAAAATCCCGATCTCGCCGATGAGATTTCCCCGGAATTTACGGTATTCGACCACTTTGTTCGGTTCGGACAATTTGAAGGGCGATCGCCCACCCCGTTTTTCAATCCAAACTGGTATCGCATCAAAAATCCCGATGTGGAAGCGGCGGTAGAGCGGGATGAAATCACTGGGTTATTTGCTCACTTCATTGAATTTGGAGCCGCAGAAGGGCGCAGTCCCAGTCCGGTTTATCGGCAGAATTTTTATCTGGAACGAAATCCCGATATTGCGGCGGCGGTGGGTCGAGATGAACTCACTGGCATCGAACATTTTATCATATTTGGGGCGCGGGAAGGACGCAGCGCCAGCGAGGTATTCAATCCTACATTCTATCGCAACATCTATGACGATGTGGCTCAGGCGGTGGATGCCGGCTTGTTGGACAGTGGGGTAGAGCATTTTCTGCGCTTCGGTCGCAATGAGGGACGCGATAGCCTGGACTCCTTCGATCTGCCAGTCCCCACCGGCCCGTTTCCGGTGGATATGACCACATATTTTTTCACCGATACCTCCCGTCCGGAAATTTTTACGGCGGATCCGGATGACGTGCGAGAGTTGAGCGTGGATGTGTGGTATCCGGGAATGGAGACCTCTGTACCCACAGCACCGACCCTCGCTCCCCCGGATCCTTATTTAAACCCCCTGCTGGAAGGAGCGATCGCACCGCAACAGAATTTGCCCCCGAATTTCTACGATTTGATTAATACCAATACCAACACCGTCCCGTTAACGGTATCGGACGCGCAACCGAACTATCCGGTGGTGCTATTTTCGCATGGGTTGGGGGCATTGCCAGAATTTTATACCAGTTTTTTGCAAAATCTCGCCAGTCACGGGTATATTGTGGCGGCGATCGACCATACCTATGTGGCGGGAGCAAGCGTGTTCCCCGATGGGGAAATTACTCAGTTTGCTCGGGATTTTCTGCCCACAAATCCCACAGAGTTGGAAGGGGCGCTGCTGCAAACCGTGGAGGAAACCACCCAAGATGTGAGCTTCGTTCTCGATCGCCTCGCGGAGTTGAATGCCGCCGATCCCACTGGCGTGCTGACCGACAAGTTGGATTTGAGTCGCGCCGGAATGTTCGGTCATTCCTTTGGCGGGATTACCACCACGGCGACACTGCAGCAAGAACCGCGCTTGCAGGCGGGGGCGAGTATGGATGGGTTGCTGATTTCGCCGGATTTGGTCGAGGCGATCGCCGCTCCGTTTATGCAAATAAATGCAGAAAGGACGTTTAAAGATAGCTTTCTCGGACGGTTCCTCGGCGGGGCGGATAGTCTATTTCGTCCCGCTCAGTTTGAGTTGCTTTTTGGTCCGGCAGTTAATCTGTCCATCCAAGGAACAAGTCACAGCGATTTTAGCGATCGCTCCGTGTTGTTTCCCCTGACGGCACTTTATTCTCCCGAAAAACTCGGTTTGCCCGGGGTGTTCGATATCGGATTAACGGATATCGGTCCGATTGAGGGCGATCGCTCCGTGAATATTATCAATGAGTATCTGCGTTCCTTCTTCGATCGGTATCTGAAAAACCAACCTTCACCCTTACTCGCAGAGGCATCCCCTTTCCCAGAAGTGCAAGTCACGGCGCGCAATGTGGTCTAGAACGTAAACACAATATTCAATGACTACCGGACAATACCCATTTTGCCTCCAAATAGACGCGATTTAGTAACTTGGGGGGGATTTTTCTCATCCCTACGGTACCGATGCTCTCGCCAAAATCGCGATCGCCTCCCGATGAGGCGATGTCAGGAGCCTCCACATGGCACCCCTGAATCACCGAATACCCCCACTCCCCCCTCGGGGATCGGTTTTTACAGAAACCCTGCGCCGCTGACCCAAAACCACTTCCGTAAATTTAACGATCTTAAAATTTACTGTTGCATCGACTAATATGTTGGGGAACTCTGACAATACAAGAGCAAGGCGGCGTTTTCCCAAGCCGAAAGTCCCTCGGACTAGCGGATTTTTCCTGGGGTGCGGTTCAATTCAATTTTCCTGGCTGAGGTTTCAAATTGGGATTATAATAAGCCAAACAAAAAAGCCAGGGAATAAAAAAACAAGGAAGGTATGGGGGGAAAGTGCAACTAAATCGCGGAAAAACGGCAATCGATTCGGCGCGTCAATTTTGCAAAATTTCATTTCGCCGATATGTTTTGACCCAAAAAAACCACAAAGGGTAGGGCACTATTACTAAGAGTTGGCATCATGTTAGACATCAGCAGTTTGTTTGACGAAAGCTATTACCTGCAACAGAACCCCGATGTATTGGGTGCAGTGAATGCGGGGAGTTTCAGCAATGGGTTAGACCACTTTCTCCAGGTGGGTCAATACCTTGGCACAGACCCCAGTGGTTTTTTCGATACGGACTATTATTTAGAGGTGCATCCCGACGTAGAAGCCGCCGTTATCCAGGGAGAAACCACCGCGATCGCCCATTTTGCCACCCAGGGGAAATGGGAAGAGCGCGACCCCTTTGCCGAATTTGACAGCGATGTTTATCTGGCCGAAAATCCAGATGTAGCCGCCGCCGTAGAACGAGATGAACTCACCGGCATCGACCATTTTGTGGCAGTAGGTCAGTACGAAGGACGCGACCCCGGCCCGAATTTCGACACGGAATTTTATTTAGAACATAACCCGGATGTGGCCGCAGCAGTGAGACGGGGCGAATTGAGCGCGATCGAGCATTACTTAGAGCTGGGAAAAACCGAAGGACGCGCCGCCCACCGGGAAGAATTTGCCGCGATCGCCCCCAATGACAATCCCGATTTGTCTCGGATTGGCTCCCTCAATTTCACCGGCTTTATCGGCCCTGCCAATTCTCGGGATATCTACTCGTTTCACATCAGCACCCCGAGCAATTTTAATCTCGCCCTCAACAATTTGAGCGCCGATGCCGATGTGGGAATTTTTAAAGATTATAACGGCAACCATCAAATCGATTTCGGCGAACTGGTCAACATTTCGGAAAATTCCGGCACCAGTCCCGAGTCTTTAGAGAGAACCTTAAATCCGGGGAATTATTTCGTGGTGGTGGAACAATACCGAGGAGAAACAGGCTATAATTTAAGTTTATCCGCCACGGAACTCTCCACCCCCGTTCCCGATGCAGCAGGAAATAGCTTACTGCAGGCGCTCGATATCGGTGTTTTGCAAGACACGCGCAGTTTCAGCGACTTTGTGGGCAACGCTGACAGTCTGGATCTGTACCGCTTTCAGGTAAACACTCCCAGTCGCCTGGAAATTGACTTGTCCGGTTTAAGCGCCGATGCGGATGTGTTTCTGGTGCAAGACCTCAACAACGACGGGCAGATCTTGCACCACAGCGAAATCGTCGGATCCTCCGTGGAACCCGGACCAAGTGCCGAGACGATCCGTATCAGTACCTTAACTCCCAACACCGATTATTATGTGGCGGTGGAACAGTACGAAGGAGATACCTCCTATACCCTGACTCTCTCCGCCACGCCGATCGCCCCCAATTCCCCCACCTCAATTACCTCACTGCCCAATTTTGACAGTCGCTTCGGATTTGGGATGGTGGATGCTTCCGCCGCCGTAGCACAAGCATTGGGCGAATCCATCCCCTTCGCCGATGTTGCCAATCCGGTGGTGAATAACTATGGCGTCGATCTGGTAAAAGCCCCGGAAGTCTGGAATCGCGGCTATACCGGATCCGGCGTGGTGGTGGCAGTCCTCGATACCGGCATCGACTTGCAACACCACGAGTTCCAAGGGAAATTGTGGGTGAATGAGGATGAAATCCCCAACGACGGCATCGATAATGATGGCAATGGATATGTTGATGACCGGGGCGGATACGATTTTGCCGATGGCGATCCAGACCCCTCCAACCAAGGAACCCAAGAGGAGCATGGTACCCATGTGGCCGGCATTATTGCCGCCTCTCGCACCGGCGTAGACGCGAACAATGGTTTGGGCCAGCAGTTTGAAATCGCCGGGGTGGCTTACAATGCCACGATTATGCCGGTGCGCGTCTTGAACAATCGGCAAACCTTCAGCGAGTTCGATACTAGTGTGGCCCAGGGGATTCGTTATGCGGTGGAAAATGGGGCGCAGGTGATTAATTTGAGCTTGGGGAATTTTCCCGACGAACCGCCCACGGAAGAAATCGCCGCCGCCCTGCGCTTTGCTCGCGATCGCGGCGTGGTGGTGGCGATCGCTTCGGGCAATGAAGGAGATACCGGCGCAGTGGTGCCGGCAGATCCGGCAATTCGCGCTACGGAAGATTTGGCGATCGCTGTCGGCGCGATCGACCGCGATCGGCGCGTCGCTTCTTTCTCCAACCCCGCCAGTAACGCCCTCGGCACTTACGATTTTATCGTCGCTCCCGGCGTGCAAATCCCTTCGAGTACCCCGAACAATACCTATTCCTCCTCTAGCGGCACCTCGATGGCAGCTCCCTATGTCTCCGGTGTCGCCGCTCTCATGCTCCAAGCCAATCCCAACTTGACTCCCCCTGAAGTGGAAACTATCCTCACCCGCACCGCCGACTCCACCGGCATTATTGCCTAGTCCCCTCCCACCCCCTCGTTCCCAGCTCATGCTGGGAACCTTCCCTCGGAGGTGAAAGACTTACACCCTCACCTCACCGATAGGGTGGGCAACTCGTTGCCCACCCTACTACTTTCTACAAAATAGATAATATTTCATTATAACATACAAACCCCAGATGTCAAACTCAGCCGCGAAAACCCCCCACGACTCTTCACTGTTCCTGTGGCTACTTTTGCAGCGTTGAGCCGTTTCCCCATCAAAGGTCAGGGTTTCGCTTACGTCAGTTGAGCAATAAATATGATACTTCCGATAGAGGCAGAAGTGCATTCCCACCCCCTAAACTGAACAGCAGTGAAAAAAAACGTTTCAGTCTCGCGATTCTTGAGAGAGAATCTGCGGACAATCCGTTGCGCTTTTCTCTACTTAAAAAACAGGGAAAAGCACTGTTAATCTGCTGTAATTGAATGGAGTTTTTTTTATGAAAACAGTCATAACTTGGCTGAAAAATATTCGCCTGCGCCAAATTGTCACCGTATGTATGGCAGGGGTGCTGATGTTCATCGGAACGGCTTGCCAGAGCGGCCCTTCCGTGCTTGCGAAAACTGCAGATGAAGTGCGCGAAGAAGTGTCAGAACAGGCCGTTACTTCTAAAGTAGAAGGAGGGATGAACCAATTTAGCGATACAGATCCGCGACAAAATCCCACACCTGCTGAAGCCAAAGCGAAAAACTTGGTGAAAAGCGCCGAGCGAAACCTGACCAACCGCACCGGAAATCCCGCTGAAGCCGGCAAGCGGGTGGTAGAAGATGCGCCGAAAAATGCCGTAAAAATTGGCGATGAGGCCCAGCGTGCTGCGGAAAAAATGGGCGAAAATGCCAAAGCCGGTGCGGAAAGAGTGAAAGAAAATACCGAAAAGCTAGTGGATAAAACAAAGCGCGAAACCGAAAAGGCGTTAGATTAAGCTGTTACTCATTAGAGCTATGGGAAAACCCAGGAATCGGTAGCTCCACAAAAACCTTTCCAAGTCAAGGCGAAGAACGAGAAACCAAAGCAAGTTTTCGTAACCTCTGAAGTTAAAAAAGAGACGCTCGCGCGTCTCTTTTTTATCTGTTATTGGCTAAAACGCTTTCCAACTCATCTAATCCTTATTATCGCGAGTCTCAACCAGCGGTAAAATTATCTACGGGATGCGAGTGACTCGCTTGCTTTTTCAGTAGCGAACGACAGGTTTCCACTCCTCGCCCTCGGGAATTAACAGAATTCGGATTAAAGCGAGAAATATAGCCTTTCTCAGATTGATGCTATCCGTAGCCGAATAGTCATTACCGCGCTTGCACCTCCAAGGTGAAAAACTCTCTACCTTACTCATATGAAAATATTATAACTATGGTGCGATCGCGATAAATTTTTTCTCCGATGGGGCACTACAGCATAAATAACCATTGCGCTAATCCCTATGTTTTTTTCCATCCCTGGAATTGGACTAAGCATAAATAACCATTGCG
>NZ_JAYFEQ010000419.1:0-250 GCF_055795085.1 Phormidium sp. CCY1219
AGGATAAGATATCTGCGCTGAACAGTTGGATTAAATTCCCGCTGGCGCGATTGAGACGTAAGAGTGGAGTTTTCGCCCCCTATTTTCACCTCAACTAGGGAGGATTAACCCAGGGGATAACAATTCCCACCAATCGAATTGATGCCTATAGAGATTAATGTCAGATAAACAGAACTAAACGCCAAGAAGCGCCGGCGAAAAGAAGTTGACAAGATTGGCAGGGATGATATAATAAAGGCAGGTCAAGTCG
>NZ_JAYFEQ010000420.1:0-1574 GCF_055795085.1 Phormidium sp. CCY1219
GACGCACCCTACCATATATGGCCGCACCTTTCCCATTGTGTTCATCGTACCACAAATTTCCCGGCAAATTGTAAAGTTTTGATAAAAATAACCGCCGAATTTCATCGGGCAGGAAAAACCGCCAACCCTGGTGGTAAAATAGAGGGTCAAAGGTTCAGCCATGTGAAAGGGTTTAAGGATGCTTGCCACCGTCACGCTCATCGTTACCGAAGGCAGTTTGCAAGGACGAAAATTTGTCTTCGACTCCCGCACCACCTGCATTGTGGGACGCGCCCCGGAGTGCAACCCGCAGATGCCCAATGACAAAGCACATAGCAAAATTTCCCGCTATCATTGCTTGCTCGATATCAATCCGCCCGCGATTCGGGTGCGCGATTTCGGCAGCAAAAATGGCACCTTTGTGAATGGTCAAAACATCGGACAGCGCGCCGCTCATCACAGTCCAGAAGAAGGGGCCAAACTGCAGTTTCGCCAGTACGATTTAAAAGAAGGGGATGAAATTCGCTTGAGCGATACGGTATTTCGCGTGAGAATTGATGTTACCAGCGAAGCAGAAACCGAAGAACCGATGCCAGTAATTTCGCTTTCCGGAAGCGTGCCACCAGAGGGAGAGTTCCCGGAAATTGAGGGCTATCGAGTTTTGCAATTGTTGGGGAAAGGGGGATTTGGTGAGGTATATCTGGCGCAGCAAGAGGAAACCGGGGAAACCGTGGCGCTGAAACTGATGCGTCCCGAAATTGTAGCCAATCCGCGCGCGATTCGCTGGTTTCTGCGAGAGGTGGAAAATATGAAGCAGTTGCAGCATCACAATGTGGTGCAACTGAAGGAGTGCGGCTATGGGGAGCAACTGTTCTTTTTCACCCAGGAATACTGTAACGCGGGCAGCGCGATGGATTTGATGGAACGACGGGGGGGGAAATTATCCCTCAGCGAAGCAGTCCCCCTGACCCTGCAGGCGTTGGAGGGGTTGGAGTACGCTCACAATGTGGGATTAGTCCATCGGGATTTCAAACCGGCGAATATTTTCCTCTCCCGCGTGGGTCAATCCTATATCGCCAAGGTGGGAGACTACGGCTTGGCGAAAGCGTTCGATTTAGCCGGATTGAGCGGTCAAACCCAGACGGGGACGAAGGCGGGGACGCCGGTATTTATGCCGCGCCAACAGTTGCTCGATTTCAAGTATGCCAAACCGGCGGTGGATGTGTGGGCGGCGGCGGCTTCTTTATACTATTTCTTGACTGGGGCATTTCCGCGCGATTTTACGGGCCAAGACCAAGACCCGTTTTTGGTGGTGTTGACCACCTCGGCAATTCCCATCCGCGATCGCGACCCTTCGATTCCCCAGTCGTTGGCGCAGTTAATCGATTTAGGGTTGCAGGATAACCCAGAGATTTATTTTAAAAATGCCGCCGCCTTTCAACGGGCCCTATCCCAGGTGTGGCGATCGCTCTCGTAATCCCAAAACCTCGTAGGGTAGGCAATACCCATCATCCCCGGTTCGGGCATTGCACGGATTGGCATTGCCCACCGGAGGCCATGCTAGGAGGCTGAGCCTCGCGGGAGGGTTCCCAGGC
>NZ_JAYFEQ010000421.1:0-14464 GCF_055795085.1 Phormidium sp. CCY1219
GGCTAAAGCCGCACGTTCGTTTTTCCTCCCCCGGCTAAAGCACGGGGGTTTCCAAACGTATCGGAGGTTATCATGAGGTATCGCGCTTTAATTGCTGCACTTCTGGCGTTATGCCTGAGCGTGCTAACGGCTTGTAGTGAAGGGCCATCCGACAATAAACCACTCACCTACGACGACATCAGAGGTACGGGGTTAGCCAATAGCTGCCCCCAATTAGAAGAAACCGCTCGCGGTGCCATTCCCATTGACGGCTCTAAATCCTATAAGCTAACCGATTTGTGCTTAGAACCGACGGAATATTTCGTTTTGGAAGAACCGAGCAACAAACGGCAAGAACCGGAATTCGTTCCGGGCAAATCCCTGACCCGCTATACCTCCACCTTAACTCAGGTGGAAGGGCCGCTGAAAGTTGGCGACGATGGTCGGCTCACCTTCATTGAAGAAGATGGAATCGACTTCCAAGCGATTACGGTTTTGCTTCCTGGGGGAGAAGAAGTCCCCTTCCTATTTACCATCAAACAGTTGGTGGCTTCCTCTCAACCCGGAGTCGATAGCATTAACACCTCCACCGACTTTGAAGGCGACTACAAGGTACCCTCTTACCGAGGCTCCTTGTTCTTAGATCCCAAAGGACGCGGTCAAGCGACCGGCTACGATAATGCAGTCGCATTGCCCGCCAGTGCCGATGCGGACGAATTGGCTCGGTCTAACGTCAAACGGACGCTGACCGGTCAAGGCCACATGTCTCTGCGCGTTGCGAAAGTCAACCCCAATACGGGGGAAATTGCCGGGATTTTCGAGAGCGAACAGCCCTCGGATACGGACTTAGGAGCGAAACAAGCTCTGGATATGAAGATTCGCGGCGTATTCTACGGTCGCGTGGAACCGGTGTCTTAAGCCAACCCGAAGCGATCGCTTCGGCGATTGGACAAAGAGTTCTCGCTTCAAACCAACCACCATCGGAGGGGCACAAGCCCCTCTTTTTTATGCAGGAGGCAAAACATCTTCTGACATCCTCCCGACACCGACCCTGAGGGATAGGGTGCGCGGTTCCTCCTCAGTGCGAGCCAACTGACGCCACAAGCTCTCGCTTATCCCATAGCAGTCGAACTCTCCACAGGCGTTTCCTAGCTGAACGCTAAAGCTCTGTGGCAGGGGCAAGAGCCTGTAGATAGAATTGAGAGGGGACAACCGTGGTCGTAAAATCACATCTGCTGCTTCTGTGCTTCTGTGCTGTCTTGGGCGATCGCCCAGTTTCCCCTTCCCCCTACCCCGAGCGCAGGTCTCGGATTCTGTCTTTCACAGTAGGCGGTTTCCCACTTTCGGGGGTTGTGTTCTGGGGGTTAACGTCACCATAATCAAACTAACTCAATTCTTTGGATGTACCGCTGTGAGTTATTGCCTGAACCCCAATTGCCCTAACGCCGCCGATCCCCTGAACCGAGAAAACCCTATTTGTCGGCAATGCGGTTCGTCTTTGCTCCTGCAAGGGCGCTACCGGGTGCGACGTCTTTTAGGAGAAGGGGGTTTTGCAAAAACCTTTGAAGTAGAAGACCGGGGCACCCTGAAAGTGCTCAAGGTTCTGCTCGATCGCAATCCGAAAGCGGTGTCTTTATTTCAGCGAGAAGCGCAGGTCTTGAGCCAATTACATCACCCCGGCATTCCGCAAGTGCAGCCGGATGGCTATTTTACCTTCACGCCGCGCAATCGCGTAGAGCCATTGCACTGTTTGGTGATGGAACGGATCGAAGGGCGCAACTTGTTAGAGTGGATGAGCGATCGCCACCATCTGCCGATTCCCCAACCCCAAGCCCTCAAGTGGTTCCAACAACTGACCGAAATCCTCGATCGCGTCCACCGCCAGCAATTTTTCCACCGGGATATCAAACCGAGCAATATCATGCTCAAACTCAGCGGGCAACTGGCCCTGATCGACTTTGGTAGCGCCCGGGAAGTCACCGGCACCTATCTGGCAAAAGTGGGTGGCGGTCATAACATCACCGGCATTGTCTCCCCCGGTTACACCCCGCCCGAACAAGCGAATGGCAAAGCGGTGCCCCAATCGGATTTTTACGCCCTCGGACGCACGTTTGTTTTTCTACTCACCGGAAAAGAACCGAATGAATTTCCCGAAGATCCCCGCACGGGTCAGCTCCAGTGGCGTCAGGATCGCAGTGGCAGATTTCCCACTAATGCCCAAATTCCCAATCCCCTGGCGGATCTGATCGATTACATGATGGCTCCCTTTCCGGGGAATCGACCGCCGAATACTCAGGCGATTTTACAGCGCCTCGCCGAACTCGAACGGGAAATGCAGCAACCCTGGGGCGGCGAACCGCTACAGCAGCGATCGCCCCTTTGCGTCGGCAGCATTCAACCGTTACAATCCGTCGCGCGCATCCCGACTCGCTTAAATCAGTTTCGCCAAATTCCCCCGCACTCTCGACGGCGATCGCGCTTCAAATACAAAAAAACCAAATTAACCCAAAGATTGCTCGCCACTGGTTTTGTCGCTGTGTTGTTCGGCACGGCAGTTCAGCTCTATGGAGAACTACGATTGCCGCGCTTTTCTGGTTTGCTCTCTTTGGGAGGATCTACTCAATCGGTGATTCCGGAGGCGGTGGCGGAATCGAACCGCCAAGTCTCCTTAGTTTCAAGGCCCACTCGTGCCCAAACTTCCCACAATCTGAGCGTGGTTAAAACCCTCGCGGGTCATCTGCGCGGTGTGAATTCGGTGCAGATCGATCCGGATGGTCGAACCATCGTCAGTGGGAGTGTGGATAAGACGGTGAAAATTTGGGATCGGGTCACTGGGGAAGTCCGCCATAGCTTATCGGGCCATTCTCAGGAAATTTGGTCTGTGGCGATCGCACCCGATGGCAATACGATCGCCAGCGCCAGTGGCGACGGCACGATCAAACTCTGGGATACCCAAACCGGTCGTCTCTTGCATACCCTCTCGGACCATTCCGCTTGGGTGATGTCGGTGACCTTTAGTCCCAATGGTGAAATTGTCGCCAGTGGCGGGTTTGACAATACGATTAAGTTATGGCGGGTGTCTACCGGCGAGCAGATCGCTACTCTCTCGGGTCACACGGGTTGGGTGTTTTCCCTCGCTTTTAGCCCGGACGGACAAACTCTCGCTTCGGGCAGTTTTGACAATACAATTAAAATTTGGCACGTGAATACCGGTGAGTTGATGCGAACTCTCGACGGCGGTTACTATCGATTTCGCTCTGTGGCGTTTAGCCCCGATGGGCAATGGGTTGCAGGGGGTAGTGGCGATAGCACGATTTTGATTTGGCAGGTGAGTAGCGGTCAGTTGGTCCGCACTCTTTACGGTCATTCTGATGCCGTTCACGCGATCGCTTTTATTCCCCATACTTCCCTGCTCGCCAGTGGCGGTGGCTCTCTCGATAGTACGATCAAACTCTGGGACCTGGCTACCGGTCAACTCCTCAAAACTTTAAAAGCCCATTCCGATACGATTCATTCTCTCTCCATCGCTGCCGATGGCAAAACCCTCACCAGTGGCAGTCAGGACAACACGATTAAGGTGTGGCAACTACAATAAAATGCTTTCCGGGTTCGATGGTTTCGGGGATTGGGTTATCCCGCCACTCTCATCTATCACTCAGGTCCGCAGCTCTCCCACGTCCCTTCCCCTGGGTTACAACCCGTTGGATTATTGACAAGATAATTTCCCCATTGTAAGCGGATAAACTATTTTCTGGCAATCGAGAGAATTTGTCAAGCCCTGATGGGATTAAATCTAAAATTTATTCGCGCGAGCGATCGCTAGGGTCTTCCATTGCGTCCCCGAGTTGAGTACAATAGGAACTAGATCCACTGGTGAAGGCGTCAGCTTACATTAATGGGGGAGTGTTTGCAAGCCACGGCGATCGAGACGAAACTTAGGGAATTGATGAGGATTTCCGGCTCATTAGAGCCAGCGTTAGCCACGCGGTTAGAGGAGATATGGCGTTGGATCGAACAAATGAAACCGGGCAAGCTGATGCAGAAAAAACTGCTCATGGGGTTTCTCCTAGAGGTCATCCAAGATGCGGAAGTCTGGTTAGCCCTCAAACCGCTAACCGACGCGGAGCGAGAATCGTTTTTGCACCAGATTCCTCCCCCAGTTCGCTATTGGTATGAATACCTATTTCCCAGATGGTTTACCGAACAAGATAATAAATTTTACATTTGGAAACAAAAGTTAAGATCGGGAGAGTTTAGCCAAGATGATGCAGAAGTTATTGACGTTATCGCACAAAACATAAAAAGCCGACAGGGAAGTGTGGTGCAGCGCTATGTAGCGGATTTTTCGATGGCTACTGATGCGATCGTTAGCAGTCCCACCGGAAAACCCCTGTGCGTGCAAGTCACCAGCATGTCGGACGAATTTTCGGAGTATAAATATGAAGAATGGAAAAGAACTTTGCAAGCTTGGGAAATCGAACGGGGAATTTTTGTCAGTTACAATCCCGGTAAAGAAGCCTTCGTTCGGGAATTAGTGAATGTGGTCTTGCATAACAGCAATCATTTAGCCGACTACAAGTATTTGAAATTTAGTTTTTAACCGAGTGGATTGTAAAACGCAATTTTTTTTGACCGAATCGCGAATGAGAAAAGAAGACAGCAACAACATGAATAAAACCTTAGAACATACCAATAAAGACCGACTCGAACGTGCATGGCAAGCTCTGGAATCCGCCCAAAGATTGCAAGACGAGCGCATCAATTACAGGCTCGAACACGTAAATCTTTATATCGAAGATGTAGAAGGCGATTGGCTGGAAACCTGGGGAGAAGAACCAGGGGAATCCCCCAAAAAGCCGATCGATCTGGATCGGTGGGAGAGGAATATTTTCGAGCCAGAGTGGCAAACACTAGAAGAAATTGTTTGTCCCGAAGACAACTGCTGGGAATTAGTGTTTAAAACTGCGGGGGTGAAAGGGGTAAAGTTCGTGGGATTGGGAGATGAAGCGCCCGATCGCGCCTTGGCATTAGTCGTGACGATTGAGGCCCAATCCGAGCGGCAAATGGGGGTTTTAGTACAACTGTACTCCACCGGCGATCGCCTGTCTTTGCCTGATGGATTAAAACTGAGCTTGTTGTCCCCCACTGAAGAGATTCTGCATGAAGTCGCCGCTCATCCCAGCGATCGCGCCTTGCAAATGGAATGGAGCGGACAACCGCCAGAACAAATTCGGGTGCGGGTGGCGTTAGAAGAACCCAGCATTACCGAAGAGTTTGCGATTTAATTTTAGCAACCATCAGAGGCGATCGCTGATGAATGACGAGAATCGCTTTCGCCTCCCTCCGCCGCAAATCCTAAGTAGATGTGCTTAGGGAGCCTGGGAGGGCGAATCCCCCCGAGAGGAGAATTCAATCCAATGGTGGCGGAAAAACAGGCGCGGCACGAATGCGCGCATGGCGATCGCGGTGTAAAATACATAACTATGCCATGACTGCACCTGCTCGAACCGCGTCTCTGAGGAGAATTAAGCTCAATCGGATGCCAAAGAGATGCGGAGGGAGCTAATATAGCCATTATCTTAGCCTAAGAGCCGCCTAAAAATGTCTATTCCTGCTGTACTCCACCCCGAAATTGTTGATTTTCTACGAAAGCTTCCTGAAGGCAACTTTCAGGAAAGAGTTTGGCATTGCATTCAAAAACTGAAAGCGCAGCAATTCGATGGGGGAGTGCGGGTAAAAAAACTCAAAGGCATCGCCAAAAGAGTCTGGGAAGCCCGAATCGATCGCGCCAGTCGTTTGATTTTTACCTACGAAAAATCTCGCCAACCCGAAACCGGTTCGGCGCAAGTTTATCTCGCCATTCAAGACCTCTGTCTGGATCACGATGATGTTTCCCGACGGGCAAGAGCCAGACATCATACCCCCGACGCTCAATGGCTGGATGCAGAAGCGGTGGAAACCCTTGGGGACTGGGATGGCGATCGCCCCACCAAAAAGCCAGAGAACCGCTTATCCCTCGAAACAGTCAGACAAGAAGAATTGGCGATCGCCCCGGATTTTGACGGCGACGAACTGCTGGGCAACATCCAATGGCAAGTCCTCGAAAGCGAAGCCCAATGGCATCAGGCGATCGTTTCCCAAGATGCCGACTTGCCACTGAAATTGTCCGTGGAAGAATCTCAACTGATTAAACTCCCCGGTACCCTCTTTTTATCTGGCAGTGCGGGCACCGGAAAAACCACGGTGGCGCTCTACCGATTGCTGGAAAGCTGGCAGGATTACCCCCAGGGCAAGCGGCTTTATGTGGCTTACAATCCCTTGCTAGTCAGCAATGCTCGCGAGCAGTTTCAGCATCTCGTAGGCAAGCAAAATCCCCTGCTGCAATCCATTTTTGAGTTTAAAACCCTGCGGGATTTATGCCTGGAATTACTACAAAAAGCCGGCGAAACGTACCGCGCGGAAGAAGAAGTCAATTTTCTCGGGTTTTGGGAACTGTATAAAGCCCATCCCAAACGAAAAACCTATCCGCCTGCCTTAGTCTGGGATGAAATTCGCAGCATTGTCAAAGGGTCGCAACTGGCCACTAATTCGGATACCCTGTCGAAAAAAGAATACGAGCGCTTGAGCAAAAAAGGATTTACAATAATTCCGAAAAATCAGCGATACGATTTATATAAAATTGTTGAATGGTATCAGAAGAAATTGCGGCAAGATGGCCGATTTGATGAAATTGACTTGGCGCGCAAGGGCCTACAGGTTGTGGGCAATGGTGAGCGCGATCGCTATCAATTAATTGTCTGCGATGAAGTGCAGGACTTTACCGAATTGCACCTGGAACTGCTGATGCAGCTATGCGCTCCCGAGGGTCAGTTTTTGTTCGCCGGAGATTTGCATCAAATGATTAGCCCCAGTGGCTTTCGCTGGGAAGATTTGAAACAAAAGTTTTACCAAACCGATCGCGATGCCATTGAAAGAACATTGAACTTTAACTTCCGCAGCGTTGGTAGTTTGGTCAATTTAGCCAATCAATTGCTCAAACTGCGATCGCGATTGTTGAATGTTCCCCTGGGGCATGTGTCTTTACCGGGGGTCAATCGCGGCGAAGCGGCACGCTTGATTGCCCAACCCCCCGAAGCGCTAAAACCCATTTTAGAAGAATTAAATCCCTCGGATGCTATTTTAGTCCGCACCGATGAAGAAAAACAAACCTTAGCTCAAGAGTTTGAATCCACGTTAATTTTTACCATCGAAGAAGCGAAAGGCTTGGAATTCGATACCGTGTTCTTGGTGGAATTTTTTGCGGCGAATGAGGAGCTGTGGAATCGGCTGTTTAGAATTGGTTCGGTTAAGCAGAAAGAAAAACCCTTGTTGCAGCTCGAATTGAACCTGCTTTATGTGGCGGTGACGCGCGCCCGTCGCCTGTTGAATATTTGGGAATCGACCCTTTCGCCGATGTGGAGCCAGAAAGAGTTAATCGATTATGTTTTACCGTTAAATCCGGAGTTCGTGAAGCACGATCGGGTGGAAGCAACGCCGCAAACCTGGCGCGATCGCGGCTTGTATTATCTAAAAGCGGAGTTTTATCCGCAAGCGATCGAGTGTTTTGAAAAAGCCGGCGATCGCATCAGAGCGCAACAAGCGCGGGCGCAACTGATGGTGCAAAAACGAGAGTATTTGGCAGCGGCGAATGTCTTTGCAGAATTAGAAGAATGGGAAACGGCAGCGCACTTATTTGAAAAACAAAAGCAGTGGCGAGAAGCGGCAAATTGTTGGGCGCAAACCGATAGAACCGAGTCAGGGCAACTGGCGGAAATTTATGCCCTGGAAGCGGAGTTAGAGTGGGAAGCGGCGGCGCAACGCTGGGAAGACCGAGAAGAGTGGGAAGCGGCAAAACGCTGCTGGCTTAATAGTAACGACGAGCGCAAGAAAGGGGAGATTTTAGCGGCTGAATTTGCGGAGAAGAAGCAATGGTTAAAAGCGGCTCAACAGTATGAAATTGCCGGGGAACCAGCAAAAGCACGGGAATGTCGCGCCCTGGAATTCGAGCGGCGACAACAATACGAACGCGCCGCAGAGGTTTATGAGGAATTGGGATGGAGTCAAAAAGCCCTGGAATGTCGGGCAAAAATTCCCATCGAAACTCCGGAGAACAATCCGGTGGGGTTTGGGGAACGCGGCAATCTGCGCTTGAATTCGGGGAACTATGAAGGGGCGATCGCGGATTATAATGAGGCGATTCGCATGAAACCCCTGTTTCCCTATACCTATCACAACCGCGCCGTTGCCTACCACCGCTTGGATCGCTATGCAGAAGCGATTGAAGATTATACCCGCGCTATCGAACGAATGGCGGAAAACGATCCGGGACTGGCGCGCAGTTATAGTTACCGAGGCGTGGCGCGAGCGGCAGTGGCGGACTATGCCGGGGCGATCGAAGACTATACAAAGGTCGTCCTTCTCGATCCGCAGGATGTTAACGCTTATACTAATCGCGGTGCGGCTCGCTATCGCCTGCGGGATTATCGCGGGGCGATGGAAGATTATACAAAAGTGCTGGAACTGGAGCCGGACAATGCGATCGCCTATGGCAATCGCGGGGCGGCGCGATCGGCAATGGGCGATAATCCTGGCGCGGTAGAAGATTTGAGCCAAGCTCTGGCCCACAATGCCTCCCTGAGTCAGATTTACTACCAGCGCGGTAAGGCGCGGTTGGCAATGGGCGACAATCAAGGCGCACTGGCGGATTTCAATCGCGAACTGGAGGTCAATCCGGAGTTGATGGAGGTGTACTACCATCGCGGAAAAGCCTATTTGGCTCTGAAAAATTACGAACCGGCGATCGCCGATTTTGATGTGGAATTAGAGCGCAATCCTAACAATTCTGCCGCCTACAACGATCGCGGCGTGGCCCGTTCCGCCCTGAAAAATCACCACGGGGCGATCGCTGACTTCGAACGGGCGATCGCTATCAATCCCACCTACGATGCCCCCTACAACAACCGCGCTTGCGTGCGCCGCGATTTAGGCGATACTCAAGGCTCGATTGAAGATTACAATAAAGCCATTGAAATTAATCCCAAGTATGCCGATGCCTATTACAATCGCGGCGTCTCTCATGCCGTACTCGACGATATCAAACAGGCGATCGAAGATTGGACCGTTTCTTTAAACCTCAAATCTACCAATCCTATCGCCTATTATAACCGAGGATTGGGTCGCGTCAAACAAGGGGATACCCAAGGAGGTCTCGAAGATTACACCGAGGCATTGAAGCAAAATCCCCACTTCGCTGAAGCTTACTACAACCGCGCCGTTACCCAATATCAATTGGGTCACACTCAAGCGGCGATATCTGATTTTCAGCGAGCGGCAAAACTCTATTCCGATCGCGGCGATTTGGCCGGTTATAAAGAAGCCACTGCCAAAATCCAAAAACTGCAAACTAACCCGGACAATTTATTAGAAGACGAAGCGGAGAAAGGCAACAAATAATTATTCTATTTTACCACCAATCCTGGCAAATAGAAACCAGAATTATTCCTGATTATTTTGCCTCCTAACCACTGGGAGGGTGGAGCGGGCCACCCCCTAATTTTACCCCCCAGAAGTCGCATTGTTGGCCTGAAATTCTCCATTATTCCAGGTGCCTTCGATGCGGGTGCCATTGGCGAAAATAAACGCCCCTTTCCCATGTTGGACGTTATCTCGGAATTCCCCTTCGTAACGGTTGCCGGTGGGAAAAGTGCAGATGCCTTCACCGTTTAATTGCCCATTCTCAAACTGACCTTCGCAACGGGTGCCATCGGCAAAAGTGTAGGTGCCGGTTCCTTGTCGAACGTTGTTGCGAAATTCCCCTTCGTAGCGGTTGCCGGTGGGAAAGGTGCAGATGCCTTCACCGTTTAATTGCCCATTTTCAAACCTGCCGGAACATTCCGTGCCATCGGCAAAAGTGTAGGTGCCGGTGCCATGTCTGACGCTATTTTGAAATTCCCCTTGGTAGAGGTTTCCGTTGGGAAATCTACAGGTTCCCCTGCCATTGAGGAGATTATCGCGAAAGTCGCCGGAACATTCCGTACCATCGGCAAATAGGAATGTGCCGTGTCCTTGTCTGACGCCGTTTTTAAGTTCGCCGTCGTAAAAGTTGCCACTGGGGAAAATGCAGATTGCTTGGCGGTTAGAACCGTCGGAACTGCCATTGTTTTGACAGTAGGTGCGGTTGGATGTGCTGGGAACTGCTTGGGCGATCGCCCGATCGCCGGTACTCAACCCTCCGGTGACGCTGAGTCCCACGACCGCGATCGCCGCCCTCATTGCACACCAATATTTTTTGCCGATCGCTTGACGAGTTGAGTTGAAAAAATCGAATGCGCTCATTCCTCAGAACAACCTCCTAATCTGCTATGCATGATTCAGCGTACTCCCTACTTCGGGAACGACTATCTGGGTGAGAAAGTTCCCCGGATAAACCGTCGGATAAATTTTCGATTCCTGGAAACATCTGGTTATCTTAAACACTCAATTTGTCCTTTGTCAAGGATAAGTTTTTTTAGCGATAACCATTCGCAATTCTTATCCTTTCATCCCCCGGATTTTCCGGCCAACTTGAGAGAAAATACTCGCAGCGCGATCGCGCGTTCCATTGTTGTCGTTTGCCAACTTTACCTCACTCATGCTGTCACTTTTGCTGGCGTTTTCCATCGCCCAAACCGATACTGTCACCCAACCTCAGACCCCGGTGCCACCCACATACTCGTTGCCACAAACAGACCCCTTGCCCTCCTTCGATGCCATCCCGGACATGAACCGGATCCCGCCCAAAGAAGTGGTGGATATTCAGGACGTGCGCCCCTTACCCGGGCAACTCGATGGCGTGCCGGTGTTTAACAGCAACAGTCCGGAAGTGGTGCTGACGCCGGGAATTTTGCTCTCGACTTTTCCGCCGGATGGGTTTGCGGTACCGGAAGCACACTTAAATTTTCCCTTTGAAGGGCGATTTGACCTGTTTGCTCATCATATTGCCAGAGCGCGATCGCCGGAAGAAACTCGCACGTTTTATCAGGGATTAATCGCTTACAATCCCACCGCCGAACCGGTGATTTTAGAGGTGCTGCAAGGGGCGAGTTATTTAACCAGTCCGGATGCTTTATTTATCGAATTAGAGGATATGGTGGCAAATCCCGATGGAGAAGTGTATTCTGGGCCGGGAAGTCGGGTGATGAATGATATTTTGCGCGGGAAAAGACAGGAAAATTGGCCGGCTAAATTGGAAATTCCCCCCGGGGAAATGGTTTTGTTGATGAACGATCCGATCCCGGTGGGAACGGTTGTTCCTTCTTCTAATGCACGATCGACCATGATGCGATTGTGGAGTAGCGGGCCGGTATATTTGGCAAACTTAGCTATGCGATCGCCCTTGCGGGAAGATGGCACGGAACGCGCGCCTACTCTGGCAGAATGGCAGGGATTGTTGCAAAATGCCGGATTGGCCGGTCCGCGCGATTTAACGCCCACTCCCCTGGATCCGAGCGTGATGAATGTGGTATTTGGTCGCGTGGCGGGGGTGGCGCAGGGGTCGCAGTGGCGATCGCAACTCACGGATACTCCCTCGGTGGATTATTTGACCATTCCCGACACCGGTGAGGCGTTTTCTTATGCGTTGAATACTCTGCATCGGATTACTCTGGGTACCGAACAAATTCAAAGTGCGAAAATGTTGACCCGCTATCCGGATACCGCCTATTTCGGTCACGGGAATTATGGGGTTGAGTATAATCTTTTCCTGCCCCTGGCGAATTTCAGCGATCGCACCCAGCAGGTGAGTCTCACCATTTCTTCGCCCCTGAAAGAAGATGAAGATATGGATGCTTTGTTATTTTTCCAACCGCGCGATCCGCAAGTCTTCTTTCGCGGTACGGTGCGAGTGCGGTATAATGATGACGAAGGTTTGCCCCAAACCCGCTATTTTCACTTGGTCCAGCGACGGGGACAAGCGGGAGAACCCTTGCTGACCCTGACCCTCCCTCCGGGCGATCGGCGCTTGGTAGAAGTGGATTTTCTCTACCCCCCCGATGCTACTCCCCCGCAAGTGCTGACGGTGAGAACCTTGCCAAATTCTAATTAATATCGGCGAGTCGGATGGGTTGTGAGTCACCAATTAACGCGGGTGATTGAAATCGCGCCTCGGCAGGTGTTAGCTTAGCCCGGGGCGCTAGCGCTATAGTCCGCCTACGCGGACTAATCTTTCAACTCGTTCCCTCCTGGGGGGAACGCCTCCCCGGGCCTACCGCCGACTTATACCCCTCCCCCGTGCGAAACCTGGCAATGTTTTGCTTGTCTAAATGGTTTTATATTTAAAATAATACTGCTGTTTTTTCCGCAAATCACGCATTGAAAATTGTCGGCAATGAAGCGCCAAGTTTTAGGGGGCGATCGCTCCATCAACTCGCCCCAAACTCTATCTTAAACTCATTACAATTCCGGTTAATTTTTAACAATAATTTGTAAAAGTTTATATCTCTTTAAAAAGCAGTCGTCTCCCAGGCGCAATACTCTAGAAGTCTCCCGGAGCAAGGCTTTCCCAAGTTGATGACCGGTGTTCCGGAAAAGCGGTTCCTCAGTTAAATTGACCGATCGCTGGCGAAAGCCTGCTGGCGGTCAATCCCGGCTGTACCGGATAATTTTAATGACCCCTAGACAAAGAAGGCTGTGGTAAGCTATAACGAAATCGGGAAAATGCATCTGCGAACCGAACAAAAGTGTCCCGAACGCTACGAAATCAGGGTGAAAAGTAACAGCATTACAACAGCGACGCCGTTTCCCGCGAGCGATCGCGACCGATCGTCATAGTGGTGATAGCGATGAGTGTAGATTTCAGAAAGTTTTTTCGAGCCACCGATCCGGGGAAAACTCTCTTCGTAGAGAATTGCGAAGCAGACCATCAATATTATATCGATTTTTCTGCCGTGCGTGGCGGGCAGATTGTGGAAAACTTGCGAGATAATATCAGTTTGTGGTCGCCGGATCGACCCACCTGCCAGCTTTTTACCGGGCATATCGGCTGTGGCAAATCCACCGAATTGCTCAGACTCAAGGCAGATTTAGAGTGCCAAGGCTTTCACGTGGTATATTTTGACTCCTCTCGAGAGTTGGAAATGGGGGATGTGGATGTGGGCGATATTTTGCTGGCGATCGCCCTGAAAGTGAGTCAAAGCCTGGATAATCTCACCCTAAAAGAACCCAAAGGACTCAAAACCCTCCTGCAAGGAGCCGCCAAACTGTTACAAACCGAAATCGACCTCGATCTCGATATTACGGGAGAGTTTCCAGGGGGTCAAATTTCCGCGAACACACAAGGAGAGGTTTCCGGGCAGTTCTTAGTTCCGGGCATCGGCACAATTACCGCCAAAGCCAAAGCCAGTCCCGATCTGCGAGCGAAATTGCGCGGATATCTGGAACCGCGCACCAATGGCATTCTCGAAGCGATTAACCAAGAACTACTAGAACCCGCCCACCAAAAACTCGCCCAGCATGGCAAAAAAGGACTGGTGGTGATTATCGACAGTCTGGATAGAGTGGATAGTTCTCCCAAACCTTGGGGACGACCTCAGCACGAATATTTATTTGTAGACCGAGGCGAGCAATTGCGCGGACTGCACTGCCACATTGTTTATACCATCCCGCTTGCTTTGCGGTTTTCCAACGACTTTGACACCTTGATGCAGCGATTGGCCAGCCCCCAGGTTTTGCCGATGGTGCCGGTGCAGTATAAAGATGGTCGGGAATGCACTGAGGGCATGCAGTTGTTGCGACAAATGGTACTAGCGCGGGCGTTTCCGGAGTTAGCGCCTCACCAGCGCCTGGAAAAGATAAGCGCAGTGTTCGATAGTCTGGAAACTTTAGACCGTTTGTGTCGCGTCAGTGGCGGTCACGTGCGAAATCTCCTGCGAATGCTCAACGATGGGATTAAAAAACAACGCGGGGTGCCGATCTGCCGCGATACGATAGAACAGGTGATTCGCACCTATCGCAACCAGCGCATTCTGGCGATAACTAATGATGAATGGGTGTTGCTGCGTCAAGTAGCACGGCAGAAAACAGTGGCGGGTTCGGATGGATATACAGCCTTGATTCGCAGTATGTTCGTGTATGAGTATTGCGACGACGAGGCAGGATCGTGGTTTGATGTGAATCCGATTTTGGCAGAAGCGAAGGAGTTGCGATAATGGCTCACCAACGCTTGCATGACGACACGATCGCCGAGAACGATCGCGCCTTGTCGGAATTGGCTTGGGCGATCGAGATGTCGGAGGGTTCTTTTAAGTTGTTTCTGGCGCGTTGCAATTATACGCGAATGCGATCGCAACTGCTGCGGCAACTGCAAGAGCGTTGTGCGGTGGAGATCCGCACCTTGGCGATCGCTCCCACTGCAACCACCCTGTACTCGGAGATTCGAGAACAGTTGGGGAGCGATCGCCCCCAGGCGGTG
>NZ_JAYFEQ010000422.1:0-5015 GCF_055795085.1 Phormidium sp. CCY1219
GGGTCAGTTGCCTTTCCTTCAGGCGCTTTACTAATGTAACAACCCCATTCGGGAATGTCAACCCTTTTTTGAAAAAAATTTTGGATTTTTTTTGAGTAACTGCTGAAACCTTTGCCAATCAAGGGTTTTAAGCGAAAATTTTTTTCGTTTTTTTGGTGGTAGGCCAGGATGGGCGGCTTGAGCTGGGACAAATTGGCTTCTGAGGATCCAATATTGGGGCATCAGCGGATTCTCCTTATATGCATATAAAGAGTAGAGTCTGGATAGTGATGGCTGTTGGATCCATAGAGAAAGAGTAGGATTGTCCGGTTTGGCCATATGGGATCCGTCAAGTTCTTCTCCTAGCTTCCACTGTTTTGGCAGTTAGGTGGAAGCCTTGTGGAGTGGCTACACCAGAGAATCAAGTCAAAGGAAGCATTTTTGCATCTTTCATGCCCGACGATCGCGCAATGCCCGTTGCAAAAGATGGGACGCCAGCGGGGTAGTCTTGGAGCCTGTGTTCTTTAATGGGTGAAAAGAAAAAGGAGGGGTGCGCGGTGAATGGGCGATCGCCCCCCAAGCCGATCGCAAGAAGGCGATCGCGGGAAAGCAAAATTGCCTGTCCGCGATCGCCCCGATGTTGGATCCACAAGTCCGATGCCCCACCGATATTCTAGGGCGAGCATGAGGATGCCACTCATAAAAAAATCGGGATGACTGGATTCGAACCAGCGGCCCCTTCGTCCCGAACGAAGTGCGCTACCAAACTGCGCTACATCCCGAAGCGTCATTGCTGTAAATCATTCTAGATCGACTTACAACATTTTGTAAACCCTTCTAGACCTTTTATTCTAGATTTACCAAAATCCAGTATAGATCGCGTGCCGCGTCTTTGGCTAGGATAGGATTGAAGTCTGTTTGAATTTCAAAGGGCACAGATGAGTGTAAAGCCAGATTGGTTGCGGGTAAAAGCCCCTCAAAGGGAGCGCGTTGGCAACGTTAAAGACATATTGCGGGATTTAGAGCTCAACACCGTTTGTGAAGAGGCATCCTGTCCGAATATTGGCGAGTGCTTCCACAATGGTACGGCAACGTTTCTGATTATGGGGCCTGCCTGTACTCGTGCTTGCCCCTACTGCGATATTGATTTCGAGAAAAAGCCGAAAGCCCTCGATCCGAGCGAACCGATCCGGTTAGCGGAGGCGGTGCGGCGGATGCGCCTCAATCATGTGGTGATTACTTCAGTGAACCGGGATGATTTGCCCGATGGGGGAGCTTCCCAGTTTGGGCGTTGCATTGAAGAGGTGCGTGCGGTATCGCCAGGAACGACGATTGAGGTATTAATTCCAGATCTGTGCGGGAATTGGGAAGCGTTAGAGAAAGTTTTAGCCGCCTCGCCGGAGGTACTCAACCACAATACGGAAACCATACCGCGCCTCTATCGCCAGGTAAGACCGCAAGGAAACTATCAACGAAGCCTAGAATTATTGCGCCGATCGCGAGAAATCGCGCCGTGGGTTTACACGAAATCTGGCATCATGGTGGGAATTGGAGAAACCGAGGCGGAAATCCGACAAGTCATGGAAGATTTGCGCGCGGTAGATTGCGATATTTTAACCATCGGTCAATACATGCAACCGACAAGGTTGCACCTGCCGGTGGCGAAATGGGTGACGCCGGAAGAATTCGCCGGATGGCAGGAATTTGGGGAATCGATCGGATTTTTGCAAGTAGTTTCATCGCCGCTGACGCGCAGTTCTTATCATGCGGAACAAGTACGCTCGCTAATGGAACGCTATCCCCGTCGTCAGGATAAATTATGAACGATGTGACTGCATCCGGTTCCCGGGGGAGTTCAAGATTCCCAAAAACCCTAGCTATTATTGGAGCTGGGGTCTGGGGAACCACATTAGGACATCTTGCTTCTCTCAATGGCCATCAGGTGCGTCTGTGGTCGCGCAGTCGCGATCGCAGCCTAAAAGAAACCATCCACGGCGCTCAGATTATTTTGTCGGCGGTTTCTATGAAAGGAGTCCCTGCAGTGGTTTCTCAAGTGCAGTCTTTAGAGTTGGCACCAGAGGCGATCGTGGTCACGGCGACTAAAGGACTCGACCCACAAACCACTTGCACTCCTTCCCAACTTTGGCAAAAGGGATTTCCCCAAAACCCGGTGGTGGTGTTAGCCGGACCGAATCTCTCGAAAGAAATTCAACAAGGATTACCTGCGGCTACGGCGGTGGCCAGCAGGGATCCCAGTGCTGCCGAACAAGTGCAAGAAGTGTTTGCCTCGCCCAGTTTTCGGGTTTACACCAATTCCGATCCATTGGGGGTAGAATTGGGAGGTACCCTAAAAAATGTAATGGCGATCGCATCGGGGGTTTGTGACGGTCTCAACCTGGGGACCAATGCAAAAGCGGCGTTACTCACCCGAGGACTGGCGGAAATCATCCGGATCGGCACCCATTGGGGCGCTCAAACTGAAACGTTTTATGGATTATCCGGACTCGGAGACCTCCTCGCTACTTGCAATAGTCCCCTCAGCCGCAACTATCAAGTGGGGTATCAACTGGCTCGAGGCAAGACCCTGGCGGATATTTTGCCGAGTTTAGAGGGGACTGCTGAAGGAGTCAACACTACGGGGGTATTAATCCAGCGAGCGAATCATCATGGGATTTCCATGCCGATTTCTTATCAAGTTCATCGGTTACTCGAAAGCCATATCACGCCGGAATCGGCAGTTGAAGCGCTAATGCTGCGAGATATCAAGCCTGAGTAAGGACTCGCCGATCTTTGGAAAGAGGCTTCGCCGCTCAAACCGATGGGATTTTCAAGAAGTCTGACTCAGGGAGTTCGATGGGATCGAGAATAACCGAGTTTGACGCCGCCCTTGCCTGGGATGAATCCTTCTTCAGTGGGACAGGTGCAGATTTTCCGAACCCGGCGCACCGAAAAAGCACCGTTTTCGTTGCTTTAAATTGCCTCAACAAGGGGCGGTGAAGCAAATTTTAGAATTTTTTAATAAAACGAATTACCAACTAGAGATAAAAAAGAGCGGCAAATCTAGGAGGCAAAAAACCTGAAAACGCGGTCTATGAGGGGGAAGGAGGAGGGATTGGAGATCTCGATACCATCAGTTAGTGATCCAAAACAGATCCGTCTGGTGATGAAGATTAACCGCCACTCTGACAGAAGTCACGCTAATGAATCGAAGCTCTACCTATACTTGGTATGACGGGTCAGATTGAGAAGTAGTTCTCGGCCAGACCCGTGCTGCCGTGATGTAAAAGGTTCCTTCGTCGGGATCGGGAAGCCAGTGGGTTGGAGGCGATGGTGCCCCACCGAGGGACTGGCGACCAGAAACTAAGACGGCTTCAGGACTGCGGGTTTTTTCCGTAGGAACACGTAGGAGTGAAGTATAGTCCCTAACGAAGGAGAGAATAGCAGCTAGGCAGCGATTCAGAGCAAATTACCGATCGCCTGGAGCAGCTGAGAGAATCACCATGCCAGGAATTTCTTTTTACCCTAACACTGAAGACGACAATCAACTGAACGCCCAAAATTTAGAGGGCGGGATCGAGGAGTCCGACGAAATGGACAAGGCGGACGACAAGATCGAGGTTGAATTTGACATTGACGATCGCCAAACCTCTAGCTTCCAACAAAGCCCCAGCCGCCGTACCACCGATTTGGTTCGGTTGTACCTCCAGGAAATCGGTCGGGTTCGCTTACTGGGGCGCGAAGAGGAGATTGGGGAAGCGCAAAAAGTCCAGCGCTACATGCAGCTCAAAGAAGAGCGCGAGCGCGCCGCAACGGACGAAAATCCCGAGATTCAACAGTATGTAAAACTGGTGAATGCTCGAGATCGCCTAACCTCCCAACTGGGGCATCGACCGTCCCTAGAAAAGTGGGCGGCACAGGGGGACATTCAAGTGAAAGACCTCAAGCCAATTTTAATCGCTGGCAAACGGAAGTGGGCCGAAATGGTTGGGTTGAGCGTCCAAGAACTGGAGCGGATCCAATCCGAGGGCATTCGAGCCAAAGAACACATGATCAAGGCCAACTTGCGCCTGGTGGTTTCGGTGGCCAAAAAATATCAAAACCGTGGCTTAGAACTGTTGGATTTAGTCCAAGAAGGAACCCTCGGGTTAGAGCGGGCGGTGGAGAAATTCGATCCGGCGCGGGGCTATCGGTTCAGCACATATGCTTATTGGTGGATTCGGCAGGGGATCACCCGGGCGATCGCCACTCAAAGCCGCACCATCCGCCTGCCGGTTCACATTACCGAAAAACTCAACAAAATCAAAAAAGCCCAGCGCAAACTCTCCCAAGAAAAAGGTCGCACGGCAAGTCTCGACGATATTGCCCTCGAACTGGAGATGACCCCCAATCAGGTGCGCGAAGTCTTGCTAAAAGTCCCGCGATCGGTCTCCTTAGAAACCAAAGTCGGGAAAGAAAAAGACACCGAACTCGGCGACTTACTAGAAACCGAAGATATCTCGCCAGAAGAAAAACTGATGCAAGAAGCCTTGCATCGGGATTTGCAACACCTGTTAGCCGATCTAACCAGTCGCGAGCGAGATGTAATTCGGTTGCGATTTGGGTTGAGTGACGGTCATCCCTACTCCTTGGCAGAAATTGGCCGCGCCCTCGATTTATCTCGAGAACGAGTGCGGCAAATCGAATCCAAGGCGCTGCAAAAGTTACGACAACCCAAGCGGCGCAATCGCGTCCGCGATTATCTCGAATCGTTGAGTTAAGAGGTCAATCCCAAGCTTCCCCCCCAGCCCTAGGTAGGAGTGCGTAGGCACGTGAAACCGAGGGCGATTTTCCGCCACTAGAAACGGATAGAGGGGGGCAAACGAAATTTGCGGTGTTATCTGCGCTCTTCACTGTTGGTGCTGCGATCGCCAAAACCCATAGAGTTGGCGATCGCAGTTTAGTCTATCAAAATTATCCCAATTGTTCATCAGAAATTAGGGTTGGTAAGGGGGAGAACGGAAACCCTCGTCATTTATGCGTAGGGAGGAGTTCTCCCC
>NZ_JAYFEQ010000423.1:0-325 GCF_055795085.1 Phormidium sp. CCY1219
CCTCGTAGGGCTTAGGCTGGTCAGCTACCTAAAGTCAGGGGCTAGAAGCCCCGTCTCTTTAGAGCGGGGTGCTGACGCTCGATTTTAAATCTCGTGAGTGTATTGTAAGGCAATCGCGTCGCCTTGGCAATCCTGGAAAATGTAAATATTTTTTAAGTTAGGCGATCGCTGCCCCCTGGGTTCGGTGTTGCCCAAAGAGCGCCCCGTGGGTTCGGTGTTGGCGGTGCAATGCGATCGCTCCTCCCCCAAAAAAAGCGATCGCTCTCCTAATTCAGAATAGCGATCGCCAGATTTATTGACCTCAAATATTACGAATTACTAGCCA
>NZ_JAYFEQ010000424.1:0-3041 GCF_055795085.1 Phormidium sp. CCY1219
TTGTCAAACTGTTGTCTGTGTAAGGGGGAGAACTCCTCCCTACGCATAAATGACGAGGGTTTCCGTTCTCCCCCTTATCAACCCCAATTTCTGATGACATTCCAACTCAGTGAAAAGGCCAAACAACTGATTCCCAAAGCCAGAATTGTCAGCTTTGCCCGTTGGCAGGGCTTACATTCTGCCGAGATTATTCAACGCTTCCAGGCGGCGGATGATGAAAGGCGCTATTTAAGCGATGCCGATTTGGCGAGCCTTCGCCCAGATGGACCGGGGTACCCGCAGGCGGCAAGGATCCTGCGCGAAAACGCTCCCGAAATCGTCGCCGACGCCAGAGGGCAAGTTTTGGCGCAATATCCAGGCATCTGCGAGTCGGGGGGAGAGCTTTATCCCCCCGCACGGGCAGAGGCGTGCTGGCGAGATTTTTGGCATTTTCTGCGCTGCATTACTTACGGCATCGCCGGGGGCACTACGGAGTTTACCAGTACCGAAGGACTGGAAAATATGGAGTTGCTCTATCAAGAGTTGCGCGTGCCTTTAGGGGCGATGGTGCTGGGATTGGAATATCTGAAAGCAGCAGGTTTGCAGCGCGTGGAACCGCAACTGCGCGATCGCCTCGCTCCTTATTTCGATTGCTTAATCGATGAAATGAAGCGCTTTCAACCCCAACCCTCGGCATAACCTTGAGCCAACTCCCCTTTGTATGGTGATGGCAGTTCAAGGCGTTTGTCTCGAGCGAAGCGGTTTTTTATCGCAATGGGCTGTTTCGCAAAAGAATGAAGTCTTGACAATTAGCATGTAATTTATCCCTGTTTTACATAGGGGTTATTTCTGATTTCTTAAAGGCGATTGGCTGTTATATCGCCATTTTTTTTGACAGGTTGACGCGAATTTTAATGGGGAAACTTTATCCCCTAAAACAACCTCAGATATCTGCATTCTTCCAGGGTTGAAAAAGCAAAACTATAACTTTTTATGCCGAGCGCGGTAAGAACGCAGCGATTTTATGAGCGGCAAACAAAACATTGCATAAAAAAGCAAAAAGTAGTAAAATACACCGCAGACCGATTGTCTTGGGGGCTAGTTTGCAATCAGGAGGCATCCCGTTTAGCTCAAAGATGCCCCCAGTGGAGTGAAGGTTAACTTAAGAAGAGCGTAAAGAAAGATTATGTGCGGTATTGCTGGAATTTGGGGACAAAATGACCCGAACGGCGTTCAAATTATGATGGATTCCCTGATTCACCGGGGACCGGATGCGGATGGGATATTCGTGGCGGAAACTCAGGCGGGAGTGTTAGGGCACCGAAGACTGAGCATTATGGATCCGAAAGGAGGCAACCAACCGATTTATGGCGATGAAAAAAGCAAGGCGATCGTTGCCAATGGGGAGATTTATAATTTTCCGCAATTGCGACCGGATTTGATGGAACGGCACAACTTCCGGACCAGCAGCGATACCGAGGCGATCCTGCACCTGTATGAAGAGCATGGAACCGAGACGGTGAATTTGTTAGATGGGATGTACGCCTTTGCGATCGCCGATGAAAATTCGTTATTTGCCGCCCGGGATCCGATTGGCATCAAACCGCTTTACTACGGGGAAAAAAATGGCTCCACCATAATCGCTTCGGAACTCAAAGCGATCGCGAAATGTTGCGACAACGTTAAAGAATTTCCTCCCGGTACCTATTACCACTCGGATAGCGGATTTACCACCTTTTACACCGTACCCGACTTGCAGCCCGAAGTGGATGCCGACCCGGAAATCCTGATAAAACGACTGCGAGAGACGTTAGAAGAAGCGGTGGTGAAGCGGTTGATGAGCGATGTGCCCCTGGGGGCATTTTTGTCCGGGGGACTCGATAGTAGCATCATCGCCGCGATCGTGCGCCAACATCATTCCGGCCCCCTGCATACCTTCTCCGTGGGCATTGAAGGGTCGCAAGATTTGGCAGCAGCGCGCCTCGTGTCGCGTCATCTCGACACCATTCATCACGAATACGTGATTACGCCACAAGAGGTGAAGGAGAAACTCCCCGAAATTATTTATTTCATGGAGACGTTTGACCAAGACTTGGTACGCAGTGGCATTCCTTGTTATTTTACCTCCCGACTGGCGGCAGAATACGTCAAAGTGATTCTCACCGGAGAAGGTGCCGATGAGTTGTTTGCCGGCTACACCTATTACAAAGGCATCCCCGACGAAGAGGTACTGCATCGGGAACTGCGGCGATCGGTGGCTACATTGCACAATATTAACTTGCAACGGGTCGATCGCTTGACGATGGCGCACTCCATCGAGGGAAGGGTGCCATTTCTGGACTTGAAATGCATCGAACTCGGACAGCAGATTCCGGCGAAGTACAAAATTGCCGGAGATCCGCTGATTGAAAAATGGATCTTGAGGAAGGCATTTGAGGATATGTTGCCCTCCGAAATCGTGTGGCGCAATAAGCTGCAATTTGACGAAGGTAGCGGCACAGTGGATTTGTTAAACGAGCTACTGTCCTCCGCGATGAGTGCCGAGGAAGCCGAAGCCTATCAGCAGAAGCATCCGGAAGCGAAATTGCGATCGGCAGAGGAATGTTTCTATCATCAGGTATTTATGGAAGCGTTTGACAATCCAGAGCCAATTTTGGCAAATGTGGGGCGATGGAGCGATCGCCCGGTGTAGAGTGTTGGGTTCTAGAGACGTCGGGGACGTCTCTAGAGGTATTTTCCTAGAGGTATTTCTCTAGATGACTTAACAGAATTGCAATTAAATGCTTATATGAACTAGGGCTATCGCCTATTCTCGCTCGCAGTGGATTTGGCAGCGATCGCGCGTCTGAGATACGGCGATCGTCTGCATGCAAATTCCAGGCAGCCGATCGCAATCGCCCTAGATCGAGGCTGTCGCAGAGTAGGCGATCGGGAGCGAGGGACTCCAGCTTGAGACTTAGCCCACAGCAAAATAATGGTGAGAGTGTGTCAGGAACCCCATCCCTAAAGGGAGGGGCTTGGTAAGACTTTATTTTCCCAAGCTCACCTGACCAGAAGACCAG
>NZ_JAYFEQ010000425.1:0-395 GCF_055795085.1 Phormidium sp. CCY1219
AGTCGGGTTATCTCGTTCCATCATCTGGGGTGTTATGCCGACGCCTCCATCTTTCCCCCGAGGTACTTTTGCAAGTCTGTGCCAGTGGTTTGTAGACCCCCCGACCTTTCCCTTTGCCCATTTGGACACGGCGTGACATCCACTTTCGCCGCTGAATGGTTACGAGGGTTCAAGATGATGATTTGCTTTCGCTAGGCGATAGCATTTGGCAGTGGTCGGTTGCTACGGGTATTGGCTTACCCTGGTAGCCTTCCGTTCCCCGCTTCACTCAGTGGGTCGTGAGTCCAATAAGTGGGGGTGGCTAACGCCGTTGCTCTTGGGAATTGTTAAATTTTGTTAAAATTCTCCAATTCCTTTGACTCGGAGCCTGCTGACCTCAGATTTGGTTACGGTCT
>NZ_JAYFEQ010000426.1:0-30216 GCF_055795085.1 Phormidium sp. CCY1219
ACGGTGCGTGACGCCCGCACCGGGTTGGGTGATGTTCCCGATGATGGATGACGGGCGTCACACACCCTACGGGGAAGGATTGGGGTAGGGAGGGAAATGGGTGCGAAGGGTATCGAGCAATTCTCGTTCTAACTGCGCGTGAGTTTGCAATGCGGTTTCGAGAGTATCTTTAACTTCGGCAAAAGTATCCGCTGCATCCGCCGCACTTTCGCGGAAGGCGCGGCGTTGGGCTTCCATGAGAGAGAGACTCTGGGAAAAAAACTCCTGCAGACTTCCTTGATAGGTTTGGCTGAATTCGGCAAAATACCCTTCTACCGTTTGATTGGAATTCAATAGCACTTCATTGATTTCTTGCAACCCGCCAATCAGTTCGGTTTTCGCATCGCGCATCAAACCCGATGCTTGTTCCCCCACGGTTTCCAGGGTAGCGGATTGTTGGGTAAAGCTGCGATGGGATTGTTCGATAATCTCTAAGGTGCGCTGGTGCAGTTGCTGCAGCATTTGTTGCTCGATCGCCGCGCGATCGCGCAATGCTGCTTGCAGTTGTTCTCGCAGAGACTGCAGCAGTTGGGTTGCTGAGGTAGCACTTTCCGCAAATGCCGTTTGCTGGGCGGCGATACTCTCGCGACTTTCGGCAAATCCCCGTTGTATCCCTTCCCGGGTTTGGGTTAAAATGGCGGTGGTTTCTTCCTGGAATTGTGCGAGAGTCTGCTGGAAGGTATCGCTCGCGGTGCGAATTTCGGCAAACCCCTGAGTTTGCAGGGTATCCAGCGCTGTGGTGTAGTGGTGCAAGCGATCGCTCAGTCTGGGAAGGGCGGTGGCGATCGCCTCCAGGGTGGGAGCAACTTCCCGGGCGATCGCCACTCCTACCGCATCGGCGATCGCCTCTGACGTCAACCCCCCAGATACCGCCTCACCCCGCGTTCCCTTGGGCACAAATAACCCCTCGATTTGCCCCCGCAGCAGGGCGCGCTGTCTGCAGCGCACTGTATCCGCCACAAACAACACCACCGCAAACGCACTTCCCAATCCCAATCCCATCAAGGAACTGGAAAATGCTGTATTCATCCCCAACAGCAATTGTTTGATTCCTCCCAGCAATTCCGCCGAATCGTCAAACCCTAAATTCACCCCTTGCAAACCGCTTTGTATGCCATAAAATGTTCCCAACACCCCGATCGCCGTGCATAGGCTGGGCACAAATCGCAAGGAACTGCGCGGCAACTGGGTTAAAAATGCCGGATATTGTGCTAGAATAAAGTAATCTCCCCGTTGCTGTGGGTTTCCCCCCCGGTCGAGCAGCAGGTGCGATCGCATCCACTCGCCAATTCTCCCACTGGGCGCGGGGGGAACGGTTTCCCCTCTCCATTGTCTTAAAAACCTCAGCGCTGCCTGGGTGTGGCGCTTGTGCCACTCATACGCCGCCACGCCATACAGTTCCGCGCTAACGGCGAGGACAAACACCAGCAAAACGAGCCAATGAAATAGGGTATTTTCCCATATAATCTGCCAGATTTGTATCGCTTTCACACTGCACCCCTCGATTTGGTTTGGTTTCGGTTCGATTGTAACCCAATTTGGCGGTGAGGGGTGGTGCGTTACGGGGGAGAAAGATTAAGCGTCTGGCACAATTTGACCGGCTGTTACCGAGAGAATTTGCGAGGAGTGAATCCAATCTTGATGAAATGCGCCTAAATGTGTGGTGGCGATTAATGTTTGAAACCGTTCTTGGATTGCATCTAACAATTGATTTTGTCGCTTTGGGTCTAATTCGGCGAGGACGTCATCGAGGAGTAATACGGGAGGTTCGCCGACGATTTCTTCGATGAGTTTGAGTTCCGCGAGTTTTAAGGCCAGAACCAGAGTGCGCTGTTGTCCTTGGGAACCGAATTGGCGCACCGGTAGAGTGTTGAGGGTAAATTCGATTTCATCGCGATGGGGACCGACGAGAGAAGTGCCGCGATCGCATTCAGCGGGGCTAACATTGTGCAAGTTTTGCAAAAAAATCTGTCGCGCCCGGTCTGGATTTTCGCGCAAGAGCGTTTCCGCCATTCCTTCTACATTGGGTTGATAGTGGATGTGCAATTCTTCAGTGCGACCGCTAATCGCCGCGTGCCAGGTTTCTGCAATCGGAACCAGGCGGTCCAAGGCGCGCGATCGCCGCATCATCACCCGCACCCCCATCGTCGCCAATTGAGCGTCCCACAGAGCCAACTCGGTATTTTTCGACCGAGACATGAGATGCTCTCGGCTGGAATGTGCCTGTTGTTTGCGAAGTTCTTTTAAAAAAGCATTGCGCTGGCGCAAAACTTTGTTATACTGTTGTAAGATATGGGCGTAAAGCGGTTCGAGTTGCACCAGCAAGCCATCGAGCCAACTGCGTCTGCCCGCCGGTCCGCCTCGGACTAATTCCAGGTCCAAACTGGAGAATTGTACCACATTTAAGATACCCAGAAAATCAATATTGCGGCGACAAGCAACATCATTGACAGTGACGGTGCGGCGACCATTGCGACGCAGGGTGAGGCCCAGCGTCACCGCGCTATATTCCCGGCGCACAGAGGCGGTAATTTGCGCCAGATTTTGGCGATCGCGAATCAAGTCGCGATCGCGAGAGGCGCGGGAACTTTTCAGAGTAGAGAGCAACGCCACAGCTTCGAGCAAATTTGTTTTTCCCTGCGCGTTATCTCCCACTAAAATCGTCTTCGGGGCGATAAACTCCACTGGCTCATCCAAATAATTGCGAAACTGGCGCAGATGCAGGGCATTCACAAACATAATAGCTGGGGTAGTCGGGAAAGTACATTATATCATGTCTGGTGAAAAAATGGGCATCTGAACGCGGAAGAATTTTGCCTAGAGAAGGGAGAGTGGGCATGATTGCCCACCCAACAGTGAGCGGTTACTTTTGGCGATTGTTCACCAAGCGGACAAACAGTTTTTCCAACTCCACCCACACGAATAACAAGGCACTAAAGCCCATGCAAATCAGCAATTCCGTGCCGGTGATAATTTCAGTCCCGAAGAACTCGCGCAGGGGTGCTACATAAATCAGCATCAATTGCAGCAGGGTAGTAATCACCACAGCGCCGAGCACGAACGGATTAGAGAAGGGGTTAACTTCCAGGGTCAAGCGACTTTTCGATCGCACCGAAATCGCGTGGCCCATTTGCGCCACGCACAACGTCGTAAACACCATCGTTTTCCAGCGATCGGGAGACAAACCGCGCTCGAGGAGTTCCACATTTGTAGTGGCGTGAGTATAGGCCCAAGCCATCAGGGCGATGGAAATTACCGCAAACACGATCCCGATGCGAACCATGTACCACCCCAGACCGCGCGCGAAAATGCTTTCCCGGGGACTAAACGGCGGGCGATTCATCACATCCGGGGCCGGGGGTTCCACCGCCAGGGCCAGGGCCGGGAAGCCGTCAGTGACCAGGTTCATCCAGAGAATTTGCAGGGGCGTCAGAGGCACTTGGGGTAACGCCATCACCGGCGCTGCAGCGATGGTGAGGACCTCGCCGATATTCGAGCCGAGAATGTATTTAATAAAGCGGCGAATGTTAGTATAGACCACCCGACCTTCCTCCGTAGCGGCCACAATGGTCGCGAAATTATCGTCGAGCAGCACCATATCGCTGGCTTCTTTACTGACATCCGTGCCCGTAATGCCCATTGCAATGCCGATATCCGCTTGTTTGAGCGCCGGGGCATCATTTACCCCATCCCCGGTCATCGCCACGAATTTGCCCCGTTTTTGCAGGGCTTGGACGATTCGCAGTTTGTGTTCTGGAGACACCCGGGCGTAGACGCTCACCTGGCTGACTTCCTGCTGGAGTTCGTCCTGGGGCATGGTTTCCAGTTCTTGTCCCGTGAGAACGCGATCGCCTTCACTGGCAATGCCCAAATCGTAAGCGATCGCCTTCGCCGTGAGTTGGTGGTCCCCGGTAATCATCACCGGACGAATCCCCGCTTGGCGACATTTAGCCACCGCCGATCGCACTTCCGGACGGGGTGCATCGAGCATCCCCACCAAACCCAACCATACCAAGTCCCGTTCGCTCTCCTCTTCCGACCCTTCTGGAGGCATCGCATCCCACGTGCGGTAGGCAAACCCCAGAACCCGCAACCCCCGAGAGGCCAAGTCGTTATTTTGCTTTAAAATTTGTTGTCGATGTTCCTCGGTGAGAGGGGCACTCTCCTTCCCGACCTGAATTTTCGTGCAGCGCTCTAGGGTTAATTCCGGCGACCCTTTGGTAAACATCAGCAGAGGGTCGGAAGTGGGCAGCAGGGACGCATCCGAGCCATTTTTGTTCTCGCAGATCGCACTCATCCGCTTGCGCTCAGAAGAGAAGGGAAACTCTCCCACCCGGGGCATTTGCGTCTCGAAGCGGTCTTTGGTAATTTCCACCTTGCCCGCTAAAGAGAGCAGCGCCCCTTCCGTGGGGTCGCCCACGATCGCCCAATCATCTTGCTCGAATTGCAACACCGCATCGTTACACAGGACGCAACTGAGCAGCAGTCCCACCAGGTTGGGATACTCCGAGAGGTTCTGCAGGGTGACGGTGGTGCGATCGCCCTCGCTGACGAATTCCCCACTGGGTTTGTATCCTTCCCCAGTGACGCTAAAGCTGTGGGTGACAGTTTCTACCCGCTGCACCACCATTTTGTTTTGCGTCAGCGTCCCAGTTTTGTCCGAACAGATAGTGGTCACGGACCCGAGGGTTTCCACCGCCGGCAGTTTGCGAATTAAAGCATTGCGCTTCACCATCCGTTGCGTCCCCAGGGCTAAAGTAACGGTAATCACCGCCGGTAAGCCTTCCGGAACCACCGCTACCGCCATACTCAGGGAGACTTCGAGCAGGTTCTCGAAATTGCTCGATTCCAGCAGGGTGCCGCCAATCACGACAATCGCCACTAAAATTAAAGAACCCGTCACCAGCACATTGCCCAATTGGGTCATCCGCTGCTGCAACGGCGTGTCTTCGTCTTCCACTGATTGAATCATCTGGGCAATTTTACCCAGCTCGGTTTGCATGGCGGTGCCGGTGACGATCGCCGTCGCCCGCCCTTTCACCACTTCGGTCCCTTGAAAGACCATGTTGAGGCGATCGCCTAACGGGGTGTTTTCCTGCAAATCCACCCGCGCATCTTTCTCCACGGCGTTCGCTTCTCCCGTTAGCGCCGATTCGCGAATTTGCAGGTTAGACTCTTCTATGAGTCTCCCGTCTGCAGCTACCTGCACTCCCGCCTCGAGCAGCATCACGTCTCCGGGGACTAGCTCTTTAGCCGTCACTTCCAGGATTTTTCCGTCGCGCACCACCCGCACCAGGGGCGAGGCCAGGTTTTTCAGCGCCGCTAGGGCTTTTTCCGCTTTGCTCTCCTGCAGGTACCCCAGCACCCCGTTGAGGATGACGATAAGCAAAATTGCCACCGCATCTTTGGGAAAGTCGCCGTCTTGCAGGTCTAAAAATCCCGATACCACCGCTACGGCGATCAGCATCAGGAGCATGATATTTTTGAACTGATCGAGCAAGATTACCCAAGCATTGCGTCCGGCGGTTTCTTCCAGTTCGTTAGGCCCATATCGCTCCAGGCGCTCTGATGCCTGTTGTTTGGTTAAACCATTGTCGCGATCGCTCTGGAGTTGCTCCAGAGTCTTGTCAATCTCTAAAGTATGCCAAGCTCCCGCTATATCGGGTTGAGTATTTGCAGACATGAGTGTGTTTATGCTGAGCTAGAGAGTTTATCGGCACCGCACCCCAACCGGAACCCGCTGGAATGGGGGTGGGGAGGTTTGGGAAACTAGAGTTTAGGGTACACTTTCTCCCGACCTTTGGGAAACTGGGGCGCACCAATCGGATCCCTATCGGGTCGGGTGCGTGACGCCCCATCCTCGATTTTGCGATCCACCCACCCATTTTATCGGGGCGTCCCCTACCCTACTCGATTTTGTGGCGACTCTGGAGGGTCTCCAGTCTTGCCTGGGGGTTCTTTATTATTGTAGAGTTTCCCTTCTGTGCCTGCTGACTCTCCCCTTTCCCGGAAATTATCTTTCAATTTATTTACACTTAATTTGCATAACAATTAATTCATTTAATTTTTTTGACTTAGCCCGCGTGGTGTCTTTTCGTTTAAACTCCCTTTCTAATGTGCGGGTCTTTTTTATCGACTGCTTACCCCCAAAATGCAAATTAAATGTAGTACAACCTGATGGCGCGGCGGGCGGGTGGCAGAAGGCACCGTAAATCGCGATCGCGGTAGCTAGGGATTCCTCCTCGCCCCAAAATCGGGCAACTGTTTTGAATTTGACGGTTTTTTTCTTCTAATGCAGGGTATGATAAAATCTGGGAAAGAGTAAAAAAAATAGACAAACCGCTCCCCTCCTCCTGACAGGGCTTTGTCAGCAGGTCTCCTTTGATGATGGCGCAGGGCGCTTATCCGGTCAAACCATCCCCGGAAACTTTTTTTACCGCTTTTTTGCTTTGCGTCGCTTGGTCTTTTTTCCTACACTGTTTTCTCCGTCGCGGGAGTTCTCTGCGGTTTTTCTGGCGGACCTTCCTACCTGAAATCCCATTTGTTTCAGATAGTCCCACCCCCGTTGCATCGCCACGGGGCGGTTGATGCGCGCGGAAATCCATTCGGCGACTTTGCGGCTGTTCCACCTTTTGCCATCCGGGGCGGGACCTTGTAGGGCCTCCCACAGTTCCCCTTGCTGTTCCGGAGATAACAACGGTTCGGCACCGGGATTCTCGTGACGGCGATCGCCGAGTCCATCAATGCCGTATTTGTTATAGCGACGGGCAATTTGCCGAATCCAGTCTCGGCAATATCCGGTCACTGTTGCCACATCTTCCGTGGGCGTCCCTTGCGCTAACAGCCAGATAATCTGGTAATGAGTGCGTTCCACTGGATCTTTTGCCTTGCGATAGGAAGCTTCCAGCTCTTCCACACTCAAGTGCGGTTGGATAGTAATGCGTCTGGGCATCGGGAAAAGCTCTCCTTTGACAGTATAGAACAACTATAGTCCCGGATACAAGTCTCTGCCCAATCTCTACCCCAAATCGCGGAAATCCTTAATTGTTAATTGGTAATGCGCCCATCGGGAGCCACAGCGTAAAGGTACTACCGCGATTGACTTCGGTTTCTAGGGTAATTTCGCCGCCATGCAAATCAACCGCCTGCTTGACGATGCTCAATCCCAAGCCCGTACCGGAGATAGTGCCCACATTCGTAGCGCGCTCGAATTGCTCGAACAGTTTCTCGCGGTACTCCGGGGGAATGCCAATCCCTTCATCGGTGATGCGAAAGCAGATGCGATCGCCCCCCTCGGAGGTCACCGCCAAGTGAATCGTGCCCCCATCCGGGGAATATTTTATGGCATTAGAGAGCAAATTGCCCAGGATATGGCGCAGGAGTTTTCGATCCAAGCAGACTTGGGTTAAATCGCCACTGGCGGTAAATTCTAGCTTGTGGTTGGGGGTAGCGATCGCCACACACTCCTCGAGAAACCCTTGGCAAAATTCCACCACATCCAAAGGGGCGGGATTAAACTTCAGCTTTCCCGATTCTGCGCTACTTAGGGTTAAAAAATCTTCCAACAAAACGCTCATTTGGTGAATGGCTTCTCGAATCCGCTGAAAATGCTTTGACTTTTTCTCTTCGCTGAAGTTGTGCGAATAAAATTGTAGCAATTCTGCCGAAGTTTGAATTGCCGTCAGGGGAATGCGTAAATCGTGAGAGGCGATCGAAAGCAATCGGGACTTATTTTCCACCAAACTCTCGGCAGTTTTTAATAACTCCTGCAATTGCGACTCTTCCCGATGTTTTTTCAGTGCCATTTTAATTGCCGCATGCACTTCCCGGTCCTTAAACGGCTTGAGAATATACCCATAAGACCCACTACTTTCAGCGCGTTCCAAAGTTTCGTCATCCGCATAAGCGGTCACGTAAATCACCGGAATTTTGTAATAGTGGTGAATTTTAGTCGCGGTTTCAATCCCATCTAATTCCCCCTGAATCGCGATATCCATTAATACTAAATCCGGATATTTATCCGCCACTCTTTGCAGGGCATCTTCCCCCGAAGCCACGATATCAACCACTTCGTATCCCAGCTTTTTCAGCTTGCGGGATAACCCTTTGGCAATCAAAAATTCATCTTCGACAATCAAAATTTTTGCCTTGCTCATTTTACCACCTCTTTCGGTATTGACGTTCGGAAAATGTCAGGGTAAATGCCGTACCATTTTCCCGATGGAGTTCGATTTTCCCTTTGATTTGTTCGGTTAAGGTGCAAATTAATTCCATGCCCAAAGATTCCACGTGATGAAAGTCTAGATGTTCGGGGAAGCCAATCCCATCATCCCTGACAGTGAGGGTAATTTGCCCCTGAGTGTCTTGATGCAGGCTTAAGGATAGTGTACCGCTTCGATTGTCGGGAAACCCATGTTTCAGGGAATTGGTTAACAATTCGTTAACTATCAAGCCGCAGGGGTTAGCAGTTTCGATATTCAGAAAAACCGACTGGATATCCAGTTCTAGGCGGATGCGCTCTTCCCAGGAATTATAAGAAGAGAAGAGATTGTCCGCTAAGGATTCGAGATATTCGCCAAAATCGATTTTATCCAAACTGGTGGAACGATAGAGTTTTTCGTGGATTAACGCCATTGAATAGATGCGGGATTGACTGTCTTCGAGCAGTTTAATCAGTTGTGGGTCATCAGTATAGTCGGTTTGGAATTCCAATAGGTTGGAGACGATAAACAGATTGTTTTTCACCCGATGGTGAATTTCTTTGAGCAAGAGTTCTTTTTCTTTCAAAGCCGCTTTGGTTTGTTCTTCAGCCAAGACCCGATCGCTGATATCCACCCAATAGCCGATAATTTCCAGGGGATTGCCCGCCGCATCGCGCACCAGGTTCAAGCGATCGTAAATCCACAGATAGCTACCATCTTGACGTCGGAAGCGATATTCGTGGCTGTAATATCCGCGCTGGAAAAGCGGGGTCAAGCCGTGGGCGAAAATGTTCTCGGCGTCATCGGGGTGAACGCGATCGCGCCAAAAACCCGGGGTTTGCAGTTCCGCGAGAGAGTACCCGAGCAACTGACAGGCATTCTCACTGATAAAGGTAACGCGAAACTCCCTGGATGCTTCTAAACTATAGAGGACCCCGGGACTGGAAGACAGTAAATATTGTAACCGTTCCTGAGTTTTTTGTAACTCCAATTGAGCTTGTTTGGAGGCGGTAATATCGCTTTGAATCCCCAAATAGTGGGTGAGGGTTCCTCCTTCGTCGTAAATCGGTGACAGACTCAATTCGTTCCAGAACAACTCGCCATTTTTGCGGTAATTTCGCAAAATGACCGTGCAGGTTGTGTGGGATTGAATGGCGGATTTGAGTTGTTGAATCGTGGATTGTTCGGTATCGGGACCTTGGAGAAAGCGACAATTGCGCCCGATCGCTTCAGCGGCGCTGTATCCCGTCATGCGCTCGAATGCGGGGTTAACGAACACCACCGGCATATCTGGCATGCGGGCATCAGAAATCGCGATCCCATTGGTACTCGCGGCGATCGCCCGTTCGAGCAATCGCAATCGTTCTTCCACCTGCTTGCGATCGGTAATATCCGACGCCGCACCGAGAATTTGCTTCACCTTGCCATCATTTGTCCGTGCGAATACTTTATCGCGACTCATCAACCAATGCCAATTGCCGCGCACATCGCGCAGTCGATATTCCAGTTCCAAAATCTCCTCATCAGTTGCCCTTTGCAACTGTCGATGATGTGCGGCAACTTTGGGTAAATCCTCGGGATGAACCAACAATTCGAGGATTTGCAACCCCATTTCCTGAAACTGGGTTCGGCTGTATCCCAGGATTCTGCCGATTTCGCGGTTGATGTAGATATTTCGCCGTTCGATGAGGTCGTAAATATATAAACTATTCGGACTGGTTTCGGTTATTTGTTGAATAAAATGCTGGTGTTTTTGCAGTTGCAGTTCCGATTTTTTCCGCTCGGTGATATCCAGTGCCGCCCCGGTAATGCCGATAAGTTCTCCAGCTTCATCAAACAACGGATCTAGGGTTAAATCGTAACAGCGCATATCGGCGTTTATTCCCACCACCACTTCTTGGCGAAGACCGATTTTGGTGGCTAAAACTTGGCGTTTGAGTTGAGTTAATGGGGCGGCATATTCCGGGGACAATAAATCATTATCGGAGTGGCCGAGAACCGCCTCGGCAGTATATCCGAAGCCCGGATTGTAAAGCCAAGTGTAGCGCAAATCCAGGTCTTGATTGAACGCCACAATCGGCGAATTTTTCAGAGCGATGCGAAAGCGTTCTTCGCTGTAGCGCAAGGCTTCTCGAGCTTGGATGCGATCGCCAATATCTTCCACCACAGCGATAAAATACTCCGGTGCCCCAGAGGAATTGCGAACCAAAGAAGTGGTCAAATTCCCCCACACGCTAGTGCCATCGCGGCGAATGTAGCGCTTTTCTTGGAGGTAGCTTTCAATCTCTCCGGCTAACAGTTGTCTCACCCATTCCTTGTCGGTGACAAAATCGCTGGGATGAGTAATATCGAGACAGGTTTTGCTCGAGAGTTCCTCGGGAGAATAGCCGAGAAAATCGCAGAATTTTTGATTGACCTGAAGAAAGTGCCCATCGACTCCCACTTGGAGAATGCCCACGGCAGCTTGCTCGAAAATCGCCCGGAAACGCCGCTCGCTTTCGCGTTGAGCGGCGAGCAATTGGGCTTGAGAAATGGCGATCGCCACTTGATTGGTTAGCTGTTGCAGCAGTTCGATTTCAAAAGTCGTCCAATGGCGAGAATCGCAACAATGATGTGCGATAATCAATCCCCAGAGTCGGTCGGTTTGTACGATGGGAACCACTAATTTTGCCCGCACCTGCCATTGTTGCAAAAATTCCAACAAACAAGGAGTATTTTCCCCATAGGCGCGTTCCACATCAGCGATCGCCCTCACCTTGCCTTTAGCATAGTCTTGGTGGTATTCTGAGGGAAACACTTCTTCGGGAAAATCGGTATTTAAAATAGCCGGCCACGGGGGGAGAACCGCTTCGGCGATCGTGCTGCCGGTGTTATTTTCATGTACCTGATAAATCAACACGCGATCGCAGCCGAGAATTTTCTGCACTTCCGTAACGGTGGTTTGCAGAATTTCTTTTAAATTCAACGATTGACGAATTTTTAACGTCATATCGGCGAATAATTCCGAGGTGACATTTTGCCGCAGCAGTTGCGCTTCGGCGGTAGTGCGCTCGCAGATTTCTATGGTGAGTCGTTCGTTCGTCTTTTGTAACTCAGCCGTGCGTTCCTCCACCAAGCTTTCTAATTCTTGATTGAGAAACTGCAACTGAGTTTCCAATTGCTTGCGATCGGTGATATCGCGGGCCACGGCATAAATTAACTCATCGTCATAGGGAATTGCTTTCCAAGCCAACCAGCGATAAGATCCATCCGCACATCGGTAGCGATGTTCCAGGTTATCCGTGGGAATGCCCCAGGATAAGCGTTCCAGTTCCGCCCTCGTGGCACTGATATCCTCCGGATGCACGAATTCGAGGGGGGAGTTGCTGAGCAATTCCGTTTCGCTATAACCCAATAGCTGCCGAAACCGGGGATTGAGCCGCTTAAAATACCCATCGGTGCCGGCAATGCAGAATAAATCCGGAGACAGATGGAAAAAGCGGTCTAATTGGGCTTGCGCTTGCAAGCGTTCCACCGCGTTGGCGAGGCACAGGGCCATTCCCTGGAGAAAATCGATTTCATCGGCACTGAAGCGGCGCAGTTCCCTACTGTGAGCGCTCAATATCCCGAAGGGGGTTTCTTTCCCCGGGATAACCGTGCTGATGCCACTAATAATCCCATGTTCGTGCAGCAGGGCAGTGTCGCTAAAGCGGGTTTCCAGGCGCAAATCTTCCACGATGGTCGGTTCGTTCGCCATAAGGGTATAGCCGGCTTGGGATTTGCCACCGGCACTCACCGTGGCGGATCCGACGATGCCCGCGCGCCACCCCACCCCGGCGATGGTTCTCAGGGCGACACGGTTGGGCAGCAGTTCGGAAATTTGCGTATATTCCACGTTTAAAATGTCCGCCACTTGTGCGACGGCTTCCTCCATCAGCAGCGACAAGGAGGTATCGGCGCGCAAGGCAAACTGAGCGAATTCGGCGATCGCTTGCTGCTGACGGGCGCGAATTTTCAGTTGCGCTTGGGCCGCTTGGCGCTGTTGCAGTTCGGTTTGGGCGGTTTGGTAGAGTTCGCATTGTTTCAGGGCGACGCCTAAGTGGCTGACCAGTTTTTCCAGTAAGTCCGTTTCCCAGTCTTGCCACTGACGCGGTTCTCGGCATTGGTGGGCACTGAGCAAGCCCCATAATTCGCCGCCGTGGAGGATGGGAACGATGATTTGGGCGCGAATTTGCAACTGTTCCAACAGTTCTCGGCGATCGGGGGTTCCCGGGGCGGTGTAGATGTCCGTCACCTGTCGCACCCAACCCTGTTTATAGGGTTCCATCGAGATGGCGCAAAAGCAGGAGTGGGGAATTTCTTGCCCCAGTAAGGAGGAGTATCCGGGGGCGACAGACTCGGAAACTACCCTTCCCCTCCACTGGGAATCGAAGCGATAAATCGAGGCGCGATCGCACTGCAGCAACTGGCGCACTTCGCTGACGGTGGTGTGGAGAAACTCTTCGAGGTTGAGGGATTGGCGAATTTTCAGGGTCAGTTCTGCCAAGAGGCGATCGCACTTTGCCTGCTGTTGTAAGTCTTGGTTGCACGAGTGAGCCACTTGTTCTAATTCGCGATTGCGCTGCTGTAACAGTTCCTCGTTCTCGGTTTCCAATCGCGCGATTTTCTGTTGCAAGCATTCTACCATGCTGTAGAATTCCACCGGTTCGAGGGGTTTGAGCAAACTGCTTTGGGTGAGAATCCCCTGCAAGGTGCCGCGATCGTCGGTGACTGCTAAGCGGCGGATGCCATATTGCTGCATTTGCTGTTGCGCCTCCCACAGGGTATCCCGGGGGTTTACCGCAAACAGGGGCGCACTCATCACCTCAGCCGCACACAGGCGCGATAGATTCAATCCGAGAACCTCATATTGCACGATATCCCGTTCGGTGACAATCCCCTGGGGGATGGGGGTTGCGTCGGTGGAGGAGTGCGGTTCTTCCACGATGACGATACTGCTAATGTGGTGCTTGGCCATTAATTGGGCTAATTCTGCCACCGAGGTGGTGGGGGAAGCGCAGATGGGGGCGGGATTCATCGCTTCGCTCACGGTTCGCAAGCGCAGCAGAGTGTGGGGTTGCAGCATTTGCCCCAGCCGGTGGGCGGTAATCACGCCGAGGAGGTCTCCGCTTGGGGTTAAGACGGGCAGGTGGCGAATCTGATTGTCCCGCAGGATGGAGAGGGGGGTGAAAATATCGCGATACTGCGATCGCTTTAAGGTGCGAAGCGGTTGGGTCATCACTTCGCCGATGGTTGTCCCGGTTAAGGGGGTACCGCTGGCGGCGAGGCGCACCCCATCGCTTTCGGTGAAGATGCCGATGGGTCGGTTGTTTTGCACGATTAAGGCGTAGCTATCCGAGGCGATCGCCCGGATTAGCTCTTCTCCCGGGGCAAGGTCACAGTGACTCCCCAGGCGACCGTTCATCTGGCACAATACTTCTAGCAGGGGCTTCTCCGGTGCTACGGTTAACGGAGTGCGATCGAGCAGATCGTCTAAGGCGGGAGAGTACAAGGGCAAAAGATTCGCTGGCATGATGGGCGTTCGCAGATGTTTGCAGGCGATCGGATTTTCCACCGACTTGCCCCACATTTTATCATGCTGATATGACCTTGCCATCGCCGATGCAAAACAGGAGCAGACCTCAGGAGGTTACTTGGCCACGGCGTTTTCCGGTAAGGTGACGATAAAGGTTGTGCCTTTGCCCACTTCGCTCTCCACGGTAATTTTTCCTCCTTGTAATTCTACCGCTTGTTTGACGATGGATAAACCTAAGCCAATGCCTTTAATGCTGCCTACATTGCTCGCCCGTTCAAAGCGATCGAAAAGTTTGGCTAAATGTTCTGGCGGAATGCCAATTCCTTCATCGCTGACGCGCAACGCGATCGCTCCCTCTTCGCTACTCGCAGATACGGTGATGGTTCCACCTTCCGGGGAATATTTAATCGCATTGGAAAGCAAATTGGCCAAAATATGACGCAGCAGTTTTTCATCCAGATAGGCGGGAAGACTCTCCGCTGACGTCTGAAAAGCCAAGGTATGTTTATTCGTGGCCACTGCTTTGAATTCTTCCACTAATTCTCGCACGAAATCCACCCCATCTAAAGCCTTGGGTTTCAGTTCCAATTTCCCCGATTCGGCTTTACTCAACATCAGCATATCTTCGAGCATCTGGGTCATGGTTTTCGCTGCCCCATAGATGCGATTGAAATGTTTTGATTTTTTCTCCTCGCTGAATTTGTGGCTGTAATGTTCCAGCAGTTCGGCGGAAGATTGAATCGCTGTCAGCGGAGTGCGAAGGTCGTGGGAAATGATAGAAAGGTAGCGGGATTTATCGTCTTCTGTTTCTTTTGCTTGGGCTAACAATTCCCGCAACTCGCAGTCTTCTTGATGTTTTTTGATGGCGCGTTTAATCGTCACCTGCAAGTCTTTTTCTTTGAAAGGCTTAATCAAATAACCATAAGAATAGGTTTTGTCCGCCCGCTCCAAAGTATCGTCATCGGCATAGGCGGTGGTGTAGATGATGGGAATATTTCGGTTTTCGTTGATTTTGGCAGCAGTTTCGATGCCATCGATTTCTCCTTTGATGGCAATATCCATTAAAATTAAATCCGGCTGCATTTCGGCCACACTGTGCAGCGCCTTTTCGCCAGAAGTGACGATATCCACTACACTGTAGCCGAGTTTTTCCAGCTTGCGCGCTAGGTTTTTGGCAATCAGTAGCTCGTCTTCAACAATTAAAATACTTAAGGAATTCATGGCTTAAAACCTCTGGGAATAATTGAGTTCAAAAAACCTGACGTGAAACGTGGTTCCAGCTTGGCGGTTGAGTTCGAGTGTGCCTTCTAATTGGTCGGTGAGGGTATCCACGAGTTGCAATCCCATTGAGGTGGTTTTGCGAAAGTCTAACCCCTCGGGAAAGCCCACTCCATTATCTTCCACAATTAAGTGAATTGACCCGCTGCTGTCTTGATGACATTTTACCCTAACTCGTCCTTGGATGCCATCGGGAAATGCATGTTTCATTGCGTTGGTGACTAATTCATTCACGATTAGTCCGCAAGGTCCGGCGGTTTCGATATTCACTAAAATCGGTTCGGTCTCCAGGCACAGTTGTATCCGCTCCTCATTGATAGTGTAGGATTCAAATAAATTGGTGGCCAGGTCGGCGAGATATTCGCCTAAGTCGATTTGGCCTAAATCTGTGGATTGGTAAAGTTTTTCGTGAATTAGCGCCATCGAAGAAATCCGGTGTTGGCTTTCTGCGAGGAGTTTGGTAAGCTGGGGGTTTTCGAGTATGTCGGCTTGCATTTCTAGTAAGCTGGAGACTACGTAAAGGTTATTTTTGACGCGATGGTGGATTTCTTTGAGCAAGATTTCTTTCTCTTTTAGGGAGGCTTTGATTTTTTCTTCGGCTTGGAGGCGATCGCTAATATCAATCCCTACGGAAACGCAGGCTTTTCCCTGTTGGTACTTTTGCGCGGCGATTAAGTAATGGGAGGATTGACCCTCGATATCTACATTAATGGTGGCGCGATCGCTGGTGTTGGGGGAATTAAAGAAATTGGCAATAAATTCGGCAAATTGGGTATTGCGATCGCGAAATCCCACCGCTTGACCGACGATGGTTTCCGAACCTTGATGAAATGCGGCGGCTAACTGCTGATTCACCCCAAGATAGTACAAATCGGAACTAATCCAAGATACCAACCCGGGCACTGCATCTAAAACCGCTTGCAATTGGTCTTTTGCTTGTTGCCATGCTTGTTCGGTGAGCTGACGTTCTTTCCCTAGGGCGATCGCCGCCGCCGCCGAAGTTAAAATGCCGATTTCTAAAGAAGTCCATTCTCGAACTTCCACGCAGTTATCAAACCCAATCAATCCAAAAAACTCTCCTTGAACCATCAAGGGTAAAATCAAAATCGATTTAATGTCTTGGGGTTCTAATACCGCGCGTTCCGATGGAGGAAAGTCGGCCACATTTCCCTGAATAATTTCTCCTTGACTTAATATTTCTTCCCAGCGAGAACATCCCATGTCTCTATAGGAGAAATTTTGTAAGTCCGGATTGTCGATTTGGGGGGAAATTCCCGGGGCGCACCATTCGGCTTTTTGACTGGAGATCGGGTTTCCATTTGCATCGCGGTGGTTTTCAAATACATAAATCCGACTGGCTTGGGAAATCGGTCCGAGGATCGATAAAATTAGCTGGTACAAATCTCGATTTACCGGGGCGGCGAGAAGCTGTCGCTGCACTTCTACTAAGGCGACTAAATAGCGATCGCGCTGTTTGAGTGCGGCTTCGGCTTGTTTGCGATCGGTAATGTCGCGACAAACGCAAACCAATCCCACGCCTTCAATTAAGGTGAGAGAAACTTCTTCAGAAAAAATAGACCCGTCCCGTTTTTTTGCCGTGGCTTCTCCGCGCCAATGTCCGCTGGCTCCTAAAATGGGAAATACTTCGCGCTCGAACCGGGAAATTTCCTCGGCATCGTACAAGTTTTGCCAGTTTTTTCCCAACAATTCTGCGGCGCTGTCGTAACCAAACAGCCGCACGTGCGCCGTGTTTAAATAAAGGTATTCCCCCCGTTCGGTGAGTACGGCAATTCCATCGCTAGCGGCTTCTACGGCGGCTAATTTTTGTTTCAGTGCCGCCTCGGCTTCCTGACGCCTGAGGTCGTTGCGATAGGCTTCGATAATATTGGCGCAGGTGGAGAGAAAGGGTTGCAAATACTCCACCATCTGCATATCGTAGCCCTCGGAATGGTTGGCAATGGCAATGGCTCCTACCAGTCGATTTCCCAGATAAAACGGCACGCCCAAAAAGGCATGAATGGCGGGTTTTTCTCCGCTGTTGGCTTGGCAATTTATCGGGCAGGTTTTTGCCTTGTTGCGGGGGTAAATTATCGGCTTTTCCGTAGCAATCACCGATTGAAGTAAGGCGGTTAAAGCCCGGTTATAATCCCTCGACTCATCGAGATTATTTTCGCGTATTTCCAGGGTCTTCAGTTCCGGGGAATGGCGAGTTTTTAGGTAAGCGCGATCGCACTCATAGTCTCCCGCCCCGGTGGGAAAAACTTCCGCGATCGCCCCATATTCGCTGTCGGTAATCTGGAGCAGATTGTCTAGCAATTGTGCGAATAAGGTAGGTTTGTTCTTTTGGGCAATGAATTCCGATTGCGCCGCACTAATCCCTTGCAATAAGTGATTGCTACTTTGCAGGTATTTTTCCACCAGCTTGCGATCGCTGATGTCTCTTTGAATCACCATAAGATAAGTAAAATTTCCCTCTTCATCGCGCACCACCGACCCCGAACAATCCATAATCGCCACCCGACCATCTTTGCGAATCACTTCCACTTCCTGACGAGTGGTACCGCCCTGGAGGAGAATGGGAAATTCTGCTGCAAAGCACCCTTGCGAGTTCGGGGTGAAAAATCGATCCAGTCGATGACCGATGACTTCGCTTTCACTATAGCCTGATTGGGCAAAGGCGGCGGGATTGGCTTGTAAAATGATGCCGTTGATATCCACCAGGTAAATAAAATCCGGTGCCGCTTCAAATAAAGAGCGAAATCGCCGTTCGCTTTCGCGCAAGGCTTCTTCGGCTTTTTTGCGCTCGGTAATATCGATTCTAATCGCTAAATATTGAAAGGGTTTGCCGGTGTGGTCCATAAACGGAACAATGGTGGTATCTACCCAATAAACTTGACCGGTTTTGGATTTATTTCTCACTTCTCCCTGCCACACTCGACCGCTAGAAATTGTCGCCCACATCTGTTGAAAAAACGCCGTGTCGTGATAGCCGGAATTGACCAGTCGGTGGGTTTGCCCGATGAGTTCGGCGCGGGAATATTCGGAAAGCTGGCAGAATTTATCGTTAGCATAGGTAATCCTGCCTTGCGGGTCGGTAATCGCAACAATAGCGGCGCGATCGAGGGCGAATTTTTGAAATTCTAGCTCGTGGAGCGCTTTTTGCAACTGTTGTTCTGCTTGCACGCGATCGGTAACGTCGCGGGAGGTACTTTGTATTTCTGCGATCGCTCCCTCGGCGGAATTTCGCAGCGATCGCGCGGTGGATTCCAGCCACAAATAATATCCCTGGCGATGACGCACTCGAAAAGTATAAATACCCCGATCTGGAATCTGGCAAGCCAAACCCTTGCCGGATGTGAATGCGGGCAAGTCATCCGGGTGCAAGAACTCGATCGCAGAGCGCCCCAAAAGTTCTGACGGTTGGTATCCCAGCACTCGAGTGCAAGCTGGAGAAACATACAGTAACGTGCCATCCACCCGCAGTCGGGCGATAATATCGGTGGAATTTTCTGCCAACAGCCGAAACTGGGCTTCGCTCTCGCGCAGGGACATTTGCGCTTGCCGGCGATCGCGTTGCCACTGTTGTTCCAACTTGTCCCGCGCTTGTACCTCGGTTGCCAGTGCTCGCTGGTGATGTTCCAGCAGTTGCACCTTTTCCCGTTTCAGTTGGCAGACTTCTTCCTGCAACACCTGGATAATCCGATACATTTCCATCGGATCGAGCGATCGCAGCACGCTACTTTGGGTGACAATTCCGAGCAGTTCTCCGCCACTTCCCGTCACCACCAACCGTCTCACCCGATATTGCTGCATTTGCTGATGCGCCTCCCACAAGCTATTCTCGGGACTAACCGTCAATAACGGCCCGCTCATCACCCCCTGCGCTTCGAGAAGCTCCAGATCCAGGGCGAACAGCTGAAACTGCACCAAGTCTCGTTCGGTAATTATCCCCAACGGTTGCAGCATTCCGGCGGCGTCAGGTTGCGCGATCGCCACACAGCTTACCCGATGCTGCGCCATCAGTTGCGCGATCTTCTGCACCGAGGTGTGCGGCGGCGCGTGAATCACCGACTCCACCATCACTTCCCCCACCTGGCGCAATCTCAGCAAGTTCGCCGGTTGCAGCACCTCGCGCAGTCGTTCTCTCGTCACCACCCCGATGACTTCCCCGCCATCGTCCAATATCGGCAGGTGGCGAACCGAATGCTGTCGCATCAACGATAACAGGCCAAAAATATCCCGATACTCCCCTTGGTTGAAGCAAACCACCGATTGGCTCATCACCTCACCTAGGGTCAGGTCTTCCAGGGAGTGTTTCGCCGCACTCAGGCGCACCACATCCCGTTCGGTAAAAATGCCCACCAGTTGCCGATTGTCCTTCACCAGCACGTAGGAAGTGCGCCCGATCGCCCCGCCAGGGTCGCGATCGCTGCCTTCTCTTTCCCCGAATTTACACTGACTGCCCACCCCCCGGTTCATGCACGCCAGAACCTCCACCACTAACACCTGCGGCGGAAGACACAAAAAAGCGCGATCGAGGATTTGCTCGAGTGCAGGAGAATAAACAGGTAGGTTCGACATGAGCCTGGGGATAAACGCGAATTTAACAGGGATTCGGTGCGATATCGGCGCTGAAGCAAGGCCAAAATCCCGGAACTGCGAGAATTTCTATGGGCCGCGCGATTCGGTTGTCGCTTCAGCACCCGGTGGCGCACTACGCATTATTATGGCTTTACCCGCTTACCTGTAGCATCAGCTATATTGCTGATTCTCATCGCGGAACCCACCGCGATTCTACGGAACTTTGACCCCGATTCTCAGTGAATGGGGTTCGGTATTTTTGGCTAGATCCCCCGTCGTGCTCTGCTAGCCCACCGCCCGTCATCGACGATCGCCCACCATCCCCCCTTGACCCCGACGGCGATCGCCACCGGTGCGATCGCGAGGCTTCGGTGGCGGTAAAATAAAACAGAGTGAAAGATCCGCAGGCATAATCTCACCGTAGGGTGCGTCACCCCCGCCAACCCATCCCCGGCGCGATCGCCAAATCAAATCCGGGGGTGACGCACCCCCCCAATTTTGTGCGAAGGCAAAACATCAAGAGGGGCGTTCCCAGCATGTGCTGGGAACAAGTGACGCAGACGCGATATTACAGGTCGATTTGGGCTTTCACCACATCATCCATGCGTTGCAGGTTAAAACCGAGCTTAACGCACAGATGTTGCATTTCCACATTTTCTGGCAGAATATCCGCAGTGATGCGGCTGACATTTTCATCCCGCGCCACTTGCAGCAACTGTTCGAGCAACTTGGTACCCAACCCGAGACCTTGATAGCGATCGGCTACCAGCAGGCCGAATTCTGCCTCATCAGTACCGTGCAACCTCGTCAGACGACTGAAGCCGAAAATGTAGTGTTCGCCGGTTTCCGGGTCGCGGTGGTCGCCCACCAAAGCCATTTCGCGATTGTAGTCGATAAAGCAAATCCGCGCTAACCGTTCGTGAGAAATGCGGCGGCTGAGTTTGAGCAGGTGGAAATAGCGGAAATACACCGAGCGATCGCTCAGGCTCTCGTGGAACTTCACCACCAGCGGTTCGTCCTCGGGACGGATCGGGCGAATCTTCACCAAAGTGCCATCCTTCATCGACCAGGGGAACACGTACTGCGCCGGATAGGGACGAATCGCCGGTTTGGGCAACTCCTCCTCGCTCATCTCGCGATCGTGCAGAACCACCCGCGCATCTAAGGCAATAATGCGCTCCGCCGATGCCAGCAGGGGGTTGATATCCGTTTCTTTAATCCACGGCTGTTCCACCACCAATTGGCTAAAGCGCACCATCAACTGCTCTAACTCGGTCAGATTCACCGGTTCGCGTCCGCGAATGCCCTTCAGCGCCTTGTATATTTTCGTTTGTTCCATCATCCGGCGCGCCAGGGTGGTATTCAGGGGTGGCAGACCCAGGGCGCGGTCTTTATACACCTCCACCAACTGACCCCCGGTGCCAAACAGCAACACCGGACCAAACTGCGGATCTAGGGTGCTGCCCACGATCAGTTCGTAGCCGTCGAACTTAATCATCTGCTGCACCGTCACTCCTTGGAAATGTTCGGCACCGACTTTTTCTTTCACCGCTTGCTCGATCGCGGTGTAAGCAGAGCGCACTTCTGACTCATTGGCCAAATTCAACCGCACGCCGCCCACATCGGTTTTGTGAGTAATCGTGGAGGAATACAGCTTCAGCACCACCGGATAGCCAATTTCTCCGGCAAACTGCACCGCTTCATCTTCGCTGTGGCAAATCCGGGTTTCCACCGTGGGAATGCCATAAGCGGCAAAGAGCTGTTTCGATTCAAACTCGGTGAGCAGGGTGCGGTTTTCTTCCCGCGCTCGATTGATAATTTTCTCAGCCAAGGCGCGATCGGGCGCATTTTCATCATCATCCCCGGGCAAAATCGGCGTCTCGTAAAGCCCCCGCAGGTTGTAGCTATAGCGCCACATATAATTGAACAACCGCGCCGCCGTATCCGGATAAGGAAAGGTGGGAATGCTCGCTTGGTTGAGAATATGCGCCCCGGCGCTCACTTCTTCTCCCCCCATCCAACTGGCTAACACTGGCTTGTTTTTGATGTGCGCGTATTGCTTCAGCTTCTCCGCCGTTGCCGTGGGATCGGTCATCGCTTGCGGGGTCATAATCACCAGCATCCCGTCGCTTTGCGGGTCGTTGGCCGCTTTTTCCAGGGTTTTGGCATAGCGTTCCGGTTCCGCATCTCCCAAAATATCGATCGGGTTGCTGTGACTCCAGTGTTTCGGTAAAAACTGGTTGAGTTCTTCGATGGTTTCTGAGGAAAGTTCCGTGAGCTGCCCGCCTTCGGTAATCAAGGCGTCGGTGGCAATTACCCCCGGTCCGCCAGCATTGGTGAGAATGGTTAAATGCGGGCCTTTGGGACGCGGTTGCTTCGCTAGCACTTCCGCCATGTAGAACAGGTAGGAAATATTGTTTACCCGCAGTACCCCGGTGCGCCGGAACGCAGCATCCAGCACTTGGTCGCTACCGGTGAGTGCCCCGGTGTGGGATGCCGCCGCTTTCGCCGCCGCTTCGGTATGCCCGACTTTAATCACGATAATCGGTTTGCTCAGGGCCACTTCTCGCGCGGCGGAGAGAAATCCCGGCGCATCGCCAATCGATTCCATATAAATCACAATGCTCTGGGTGCGCGGATCGTCGCCGAGGTAGTAAATTAAATCCCCCCACCCCACGTCGAGCATCGACCCAATGGACATAAAGGCACTAAAGCCTACGTTTTCCCGCAAGCTCCAGTCGAGAATGGCGGTACAGAGGGCACCGCTTTGACTGATAAAGCCCACGTTGCCCGGTTTGGCCATTCTGGTGGCAAAGGTGGCATTCAGCCCGCTCAGGGGACTCATTACCCCGAGGCAGTTCGGTCCGATAATCCGCATTTTACCCCGACGGGCGCGATCGAGAATTTTTTGCTCCAGTTCTACCCCCGCAGGTCCGGTTTCTTTAAAGCCGGCGGAGATCACGATCGCTCCTTTGACTCCCGCCTCCACGCATTCGCTGATAATGTCGGGAACTGTGGGCGCAGGGGTGACGATTACGGCGAGATCCACGGGATCGGGCACCGCACCAATATTGCGATAGGCTTTGATCCCCAGTACGCTGGCACGCTTCGGGTTCACGGGAAACACCGCACCGCCAAAGGGATTGCTAATTAGGTTGGAGACGATGGTGCGCCCGACGCTGCCCGGTTTTTCCGTCGCCCCAATCACGGCGACGTTTTTTGGGGCAAAGATGGCGTCGAGGGGTTGACGTTCGTATCGCAGCACGTCTTGGTTGGGGATGCTGCGCTGTTGGTTTTGCGCTGTGGGTGCGATCGGTTGTTGCATGGTTCGCTCCTGTTTCTGTGATTGAACTGTGAATCGGTTTCGTCTTTAGATTGATTTTGGCATGAGCAAATCAACTTAGGGTTGACTATGCCTAGACTACTCAATTTGGTTGGAAATTTCTGGAAAAAGTAATAATCCTTTTATCATTGGGCGCATCCTAATTTCACTCTTACTGTAACGAAGATGACTGCTGTCTGTCAGTTGGGTAGGATACGTTAATTTGGATTTGGCTGTGGGTACGGGTTTGGCGCTTTTTTCTCCGGTAGAATGGTGGAATTGTCCGTTGCCAATTTCCGCAATTTCTCGGATTTGCTTTGCGCTGTGGCGCTGGGATTGGCTGTGTCGCCCGCCTTGTCACCGTTCCATCACAATCAGCCGCAGGGGATCGAAGCGCACATACCACGGAAATGGACGATCTTTGAGAATTTCCCATTTTTCTTTAAATACTTCCGCTTGCAGGTGGTAGTCGTTGGCATGATGGGGGGCGGTTTGTAGTTTAAGATACAAGGTCATCCGGTGCGGGGTTTCGCTGGTTTGCGCTAACCAGCACGGAAAGCTGTTTTCCCGATCGCCCGCTGGGGGAAAGTGAAATTGGTGGGCGCGATAGCCCACATAGGCGAGGGATTCGGGTAGCGGTTCGATCGCCCTCAGGGTACAACCCCAGTCTATGGCTTCCACTTGTTGCCCGCCGATCGCTCTGGCTCGCGAAAAGTTCTTACACCCGGTGAGTTGGGCGGCAATGTAGCTGGGCGGGCGTTCTAAAATGTCTTGTTTGGTCCCGTAGGCGGCGATCGCTCCATCGGCTAAAATCAGCAACTTTGTGCTAATTCGATAGGCTTCTTCTATATTGTGCGTCACGAATAAGGTCGCGCCTTCATAGGTGGCTAGGGTTTCTCGCAGTTGCTTTTCCAGTTTGTGCCGCAGGTATGTATCTAGGGCGGAAAATGGTTCGTCTAACAACAGCGCATCGGGGGCAATTGCAAGCGCTCTGGCAAGGGCAACCCGCTGCTGCTGCCCGCCCGAGAGGCGATCGCTGTGCCGTTTTTCCAATCCTTGCAAGTCCATTTGGGCGATTTTTTCGGCTACAATCCGCTCGCGTTTCCCTTTGGGCAAATGTTTTAACCCAAACTCGATATTTTCTTCCACGTTTAAATGCGGAAACAAAGCATAATTTTGAAACACGACGCCAATCCGGCGATCGCAACTCGGCAGGTTAATTCCCCGTTCGGAATCGAACAATACTCGCCCGTTTAATTCAATGCGCCCCCGGGTGGGTGTCTCTAAACCGGCAATGCAACGCAAGGTCATGCTTTTCCCGGAACCCGATGCCCCTAACAAGGCGATCGGTTCTCCGTTTTGTCCGGCAAAATTTACCCCCAATTCAAAACTTTTTAACTGGTTTTCAATATCTACCTGAAATGTGGTAGAATGCAAGCGGCCATATGTGCGAGACGGCGAAAAATTAATGAAGCGATCGCGATTTTTTCCTCTCCCTTCTCGCAACCGTTCTAATTGGTTTTGCGAAAAGTTCACCGCCGCGATCGCACTTAACGAAATCACCAATACAATTGCCACCCAGATTTGCGCTTCCCTCATCTCCCCCGCTTCCACCGCAAAATATATCGCCACCGGAATCGTTTGCGTTTCTCCCGGAATATTCCCCGCCAGCATCAGCGTCGCCCCAAATTCTCCCAACGCCCGCGCAAATGCCAATATGGTTCCCGCTACAATTCCGGGCCAAGATAAGGGTAGCATCACTTGCCAAAATATCCGCCATTCCGATGCCCCCAATGTGCGCGCCGCACTCAGCAGATTTCGGTCGATTTGCTCGAAAGCAGCTAAAGCAGTTTTGTACATCAGCGGAAACGCGACCACCGTTGCCGCGATCGCCGTCGCTGACCAAGAAAATATTACCGTAATATCGAACTGCTCTAGCAATTTCCCCCCAGGTCCGTGCTTGCCAAAAAATAGCAATAACAAAAATCCTAACACCGTGGGAGGCAACACCAATGGCGCAATAAATATTGCCTCAATCGCCGTTTTCCAGTTTCCCCGTTTCCCCATCATCCACCGCGCCGCCCCCATGCCTAAAATAAAGGCAAATCCAGTCGCCGTTACCGCAGTTTTTAAGGATATCCACAGCGGCGTTAAGTCAAATTCCATTGCCAACAATTACTCCTCAATTTAACCACTTTTTGCCTGTTTTATAGGAATTACTAAAACCAATTCCCCTTTAATCTTTCCGGTAATTATGAAGAATTCGGTAGGGTACTCGCCCTCCGGTAAATTAACTCACTGGGCTAAATCCATATTTCTCAAATACCGCTTTTGCCGCATCGGTAAATAGAAATCGCAGGTAATCTTTAGACGCCTCTGCATTTTGGGTATTTTTAATCGCGGCGACAGGATAAACGATGGGGGAATGAAGGTTTTCCGAAGCAGTGGCGCGCACCGCAATACCATCGGATTGCAGGGCATCGGTGATGTAAACAATGCCCGCATCTACGTTGCCGGTTTCTACAAAGGTTAACACCTGACGGACGTTATTCCCAAACACCATTTTCGGTCGCAAGTCGTCGTAAATGTCGAGATTGACCAATACTTCTCGCGCATATTGTCCGGCGGGGACGCTTCTCGGTTCCCCGATCGCTACTCGTTTGATATCCGATGCGAGCAAGTCTCTAAAATTGGCGATCGCCGCTCTATTTTTTGGCGTAATTAACACCATCCGATTTCTGAGTAAATCTTGCCGAGACCCGGATAGCAGCAGATTTTGTTCCTCCAGTGCATCCATTTGTCTTTTCCCCGCCGACAGGAACACATCCACTGGCGCTCCCTGTTCTATCTGTCGCTGTAAAGCACCGGATGAGCCAAAGTTATAGCGAATTTCTCTTGCTTGCTGATTTCGTTCGTAAAGGGGCTTGATTTCTTGCATCGCATTGGTTAAACTAATGGCGGCGGATACGGTTAAATTCCCCCCGCGCTGTGCTATAATCGAGCCGGACATGGAACCCCAGGCGATCGCGATCGCCAATGCCGCCACAAATCCCACCACCAACGCTACTCGTTTTTTTAGGTTCATTTTTCTGCAATATCCTTGCTTCTAAAACGACAAAAAATTCAGTCCGCTGACTCAACCGCCACCAGACTTTCCATAAGAAACCGATCTAGCAAATTTTGCCGGATAAAACTGTATCTAAAATCACAAGCATCTATAAAAAAAAACAGGCAATGGGCGCGATTTCACTCCCATTACCTCTTCTTTTTCTCTCGAATTGTGGCGGGATAGACGCCGGGGCGGATTGGCGGGCGATCGCCCCTTCCCAGTTACGAAAATTTATTGCACCTGCAACCCATAGTTTCGGAAAATATTCATCACCGCTTCTACTTGTTCGGGGGTGGGTTCTGGGGTATCTTTCAATTGATACTCATATCCGAGTTGCTGCCACTTGTATTCTCCCATTTTATGAAAGGGCAGCACTTCCACTTTCTCCACACTCTTTAACTCGGAGACAAACTGCGCCAATCCTTCCACATTCTCGGGGTCGTCGGTTAAATTCGGCACCAACACAAAGCGCACCCACATGGGTTTGTTAATCTCGCTCAAATAGTTGGCAAAATTTAGAGTCGGTTCCAGGGAAACGCTGGTGACTTTGCGGTAGGTGTCTCGGGTGTAGGATTTGATATCCAGCAGCACCAAATCTACGTAATCTAGCACCGGTTTCGCCGCTTCGAGCAAGACATAACCGGAAGTATCCAACGCGGTATGAATGCCCAATTCTTTGCAGCGACGAAAGATTTCTCGCACGAAGGCAGGTTGCATCAAAGGTTCGCCCCCAGTCACCGTCACCCCCCCGCCAGAAAAGCGCATATAGGAGCGATATTTTTGTACCTCTGCGATCAGTTCGTCCACGCTGATTTGGTTCCCTTCTCCTAGTTTTTGGCAGTCGGGATTATGACAGTAAAGACAGCGCAGGGGACAGCCTTGGGTAAAAATGACAAATCGGATTCCCGGACCATCCACGGTACCGCAGCTTTCTAGAGAATGGATTCTACCCACTACGGGGGTTTGAGACGGGGCCGATCGGTTGGGAGATAGAAAGGTTGTATTGACCATAAAAGCTCCTTTACTTGGTTTTATTATAGCATTTTTCTATAAAGAGTTTTGGCGATCGGGACAGAAGCATTAGTTTAGAAAATTAAAAGGAATCCGAAAGCTACAATAAGAATATCTAGCTTAATTTTTATTTTAAGTTCTGCGCCCTCCCTGCGTCATCCGTCTTTCGATTGGTTTCTCGCACGTTGCACCAGCCTTAGGGTAGGTTGACCCACCCTATTAATATGCTTTCCGAAAAGCTGCTGTTCTGTGTGGTTTCTACTTCTTTTCCTTTATAACCCGTTTGGGACAAATCCTCCCAGTTGTACGGGTTTTTTTAATCTTAGGGTTCATTATTTGGGTAAATATAAAAAAATTCTGAATTTCGCTTGACTTCTGCTGATAACTATGCTATGGATAAATCATTGACCCAATCCCGTCGGTGAAATTGCCTGCACTGGCAAAATCGGCTAGAGCAGTTGCTCTAACCGATTTTTGATGTTGCTTAAGCCTTGGGTGAGGCGGGCAGTCGCCCACCGCCACCGGACGGAATCCTAGATGCGTTCGTGGAACGTGCGATTAATCACATCTAACTGTTGTTCGCGGGTCAACTTGATGAAGTTAACGGCATAACCGGACACGCGAATCGTCAGTTGCGGATATTTTTCCGGATGGTCCATCGCCTCAATCAGCGTGTCGCGATTCAGCACGTTGATGTTGATGTGATGACCGCGTTCGTGGAAGTAAGCATCTAACATGCCCACTAAGTTGGTCACTTTATCCGCTTCCACTTTTCCTAATGCCTGGGGCACGATGGAGAAGGTGTAGGAAATGCCATCTTGTGAGTGCTCGTAGGGCAGTTTCGCTACGGAGGCCAGAGCGGCGATCGCACCTTTGGTGTCGCGTCCGTGCATCGGGTTCGCACCCGGGGCAAAGGGTTCGCCCGCTTTGCGTCCGTCTGGGGTGCTACCAGTCTTCTTCCCGTACACTACATTAGAAGTGATGGTCAGAATCGACTGGGTAGGCACGGAATTTCGATAGGTCTTGTGCTTGCGGATTTTGTTCATAAACTCTTTGACCAGATCGGCGGCAATGTCGTCCGCGCGATCGTCGTTATTCCCGTACTTGGGATAATCCCCTTCGATTTCGTAATCCACCACCAAGCCGCGATCGTTGCGGATTGCCTTCACTTTGGCATACTTGATGGCAGACAAGGCATCGGCAACTACCGATAATCCCGCCATTCCGCAAGCCATCGTCCGATACACATCGCGATCGTGCAGGGCCAACTCAATCCGTTCGTAGGCGTATTTATCGTGCATGAAGTGAATCACGTTCAGGGTGTTGACGTACAGTTTCGCCAACCACTCCAAGAAGCGATCGAACTTCTCTACCACATCGTCGTATTCCAGGTAGTCTCCCGTTACCGGCACGAACGGCGGCCCGATTTGTTCTCCGCTTGTCTCGTCTTTACCGCCATTGATGGCATACAGCAGCGCTTTGGCTAAGTTCGCCCGCGCGCCGAAAAACTGCATTTGTTTCCCGATTTTCATGGCGCTCACGCAGCAGGCGATTCCGTAGTCGTCGCCATATTCGGGCCGCATCAAATCGTCGTTTTCGTACTGGGTAGAGCAAGTATCGATGGAGACTTTGGCGCAAAAGCGCTTGAAGTTAATCGGTAAGCGTTCCGACCACAAGATGGTTAGGTTCGGTTCCGGTGCCGCACCGAGAGTATATAGGGTGTTCAAAAAGCGGAAGCTGCTTTTCGTAACCAGGGATCGTCCGTCTTCCCCCATCCCTCCAATACATTCCGTTACCCAGGTGGGATCTCCGGAGAACAGTTGGTTGTATTCCGGAGTCCGCAGGAAGCGCACCATCCGCAGTTTCATTACGAAGTGGTCGATGATTTCCTGAACTTCGCTTTCGCTGAGCGTACCGTTTTTCAGGTCGCGATCGAAATAGATATCTAGGAAGGTCGAAACCCGTCCCAAGGACATCGCTGCCCCATTTTGCTCCTTGACCGCACCAAGATATCCAAAGTAGGTCCACTGTACCGCTTCTTTGGCATTGGCGGCGGGACGTCCAATATCAAAGCCGTATGACGCTGCCATTTCTTTCAGTTCGTGCAGCGCTCGCGTTTCTTCGGAGATTTCTTCCCGTCTCTCGATGATGCCCTCGTCCATTACGTCGAGTTCTAAAGAGGCGAGTTGATGTGTTTTATCGACAATTAAGCGATCGATTCCGTATAGAGCCACCCGGCGGTAATCTCCGATAATTCGACCGCGCCCGTAAGCATCGGGCAATCCCGTGACCAGTCCCGAGTGCCGCGCCGCTCGAATTTCTGGGGTATAGGCATCGAAAACGCCGTCGTTATGGGTTTTGCGATACTTGGTGAAGATTTTTTCGGTTTCGGGATCGAGTTCGTAACCGTAAGCTTCTAGGGATTTCTTCACCACCCGAATTCCGCCATAGGGCATGATGGCACGTTTGAGCGGTTTGTCGGTTTGCAATCCGACGATTTGCTCTAAGTCGGGATCGATGTATCCCGCGCCGTAGCTGGCGATTCCCGAGGGAATTTTCGTTTCCGTGTCTAAAATTCCATTTTTGCGTTCTTCTTCCATCAGTTCGCTGACTTTCCCCCACAGGGTTTTCGTCCGCTCTGTGGCGTCAGCTAAAAACGCGCTGTCTCCTTCATACGGGGTGTAGTTTTTTTGAATGAAATCCCGGACGTCTACTTCTTTTGTCCATTTTCCGGGAATAAATCCTTCCCACTGGTTAGAAAGACTGCTGATGCTGTTGCTTTCTCGTGCGGGTACTTTCGGATCTACAGTTGAAACCATACGTTTCTTTCCTCTCTCGGCAATTCTTGTTTCGGTTTGTTTCCACACTTCTCTAAGATAGCATTCTTTTATCAAATTGTGTGCGTTTGTCACTGTTTCTTGAGAAGGATTTTTCCGATCGCTCTACCTACTCCTTCTGATGTATCTCCTGCTACATCCTCTTTCAAGCCCCCATAAAAATTCTTTAACCCCGATGGGGCAAGATTTATATCAACAGGTTTGTCTTTCATGGCTACCAAACTTAGATAAGTCTGGTCTTCTGGTCAGGTGAGCTTGGGAAAATAAAGTCTTACCAAGCCCCT